>JAGQXA010000460.1 GCA_020436865.1 Saprospiraceae bacterium
CTGAGCTCGGCCGATGGGGTCGCCGAAGTGGCATCGGTCGGCGGTTTTGTCAAGGAATACCAGGTAGACGTCGATCCCGACGCCATGAAGGCGCGCGGCGTCACCCTCGAACAGGTCATGAACGCGGTCAAGACGAGCAATCTCGACGTCGGCGCCCAGACGATGGAGATCAACCTCGTCGAGTATTTCGTGCGCGGACTGGGCTACATCCACGAGCTTGAAGACATCGAGTTGTCGGTGGTGGCGGTCAAAGACAATGTGCCGGTATACGTCAAAGACGTCGCCCGCGTCAACATCGGCCCCGCCACCCGCCGGGGCGCGCTCGACAAATCAGGCGCCGAAGCGGTCGGCGGCGTGGTGGTGGCCCGCTATGGCGCCAATCCGATGCAGGTGATCGACAACGTCAAGGCCCGCATCGCCGAGATCGAACCCGGGCTGCCGAGCAAGACCCTGGCCGACGGTACCGTGTCGCAGGTGAAGATCGTGCCTTTTTACGACCGCACGCAACTCATTCAGGAAACCATCGGCACGCTCGAAGAAGCTCTGACCCTGGAGGTGCTCATCACCGTCATCGTCGTCATCCTGATGCTGTTCAATCTGCGTTCGTCGCTACTCGTGTCGGGCACGCTGCCGGTGGCCGTGTTGATGTGTTTCGTGGCCATGCGGCAGTTCGGCATCGACGCCAATATCGTATCGCTCTCGGGTATTGCCATCGCTATCGGCACGATGGTCGACATGGGTATCGTGCTGATCGAGAGCATGGACAAACATATCAAGGACGCCCCGCCCGGGCAATCCCTGCTGACGACCGTATACGAAGCGACCGTGGAGGTGGCTTCCGCGGTCGTGACGGCCGTAGCCACCACCATCATCAGCTTTCTGCCGGTATTTGCCATGGAAGCGGCGGAAGGAAAGCTCTTTCGGCCGCTGGCCTTTACCAAGACGTTCGCCCTGCTGGCGTCTATCGTTCTGGCGATCACGATCGTGCCACCCCTGGCACACAGTCTTTTTTCATTGCGCTCCACCAAGCGATCCTGGCGCTATCTGTCGAACGGACTTCTCCTGTTGGGAGGCGCGCTCCTGGCCTGGAAGGTGAACTACGGCTTCGGCCTGGTAGTGATCTTTATCGCCTTGCTCGAGGGCGCGGGGCTCTGGATCTCCGATCGTCTTTCGGCAAAGGCGGCAGCAGGATATCTTTGGCTGAAGAATATCGCCTATGCCGCTTTGGTGGCTTTCTTCCTGGCCCAGGCCTGGGCGCCCCTTGGAGTGGAGGTGGGGGGACTCGGCAATTTCCTGTTCGTCGGCGGGATCATCGGATTGTTGATGGCCGTCTTCTTTGCCTTCATTCGCTATTATGAGAACATCCTGCGTTTCTTCCTGCGGTTCCGTTGGGTTTTCCTCCTGGCAGTGACGGGGATCGTCGTATGGGGCTTTAACATCTTCCGCAACGCCGGACAGGAATTCATGCCTTCGCTGAACGAGGGCTCTTTCCTGCTTATGCCGACTTCCATGCCCCATACCGGCATGCAGCAGAACGTCAACTATCTGCGCGCGCTCGACATGGCCGTCACGGCCATTCCCGAAGTCGAATCGGTGGTCGGTAAGCTCGGGCGGGTGGAAAGCGCGCTCGACCCGGCGCCGGTCTCGATGTTCGAAAACGTGATCCTCTATAAGTCCGAATACAAGACCGATGCCGACGGACGCCGGCTGCGATTCAAGGTCGACGAGCAGGGCGCTTACCTGCGCGACGAAAGCGGCGCGCTCATTCCCGACCTTCACGGTCGATACTATCGCCAATGGAGAGACCACATTCGGAATCCCGACGACATCTGGCAGGAGATCGTCCGGGCCACCCAACTGCCTGGTCTGACCTCCGCCCCCAAGTTGCAGCCCATCGAAACCCGGCTGGTCATGCTGCAAACAGGCATGCGCGCCCCCATGGGCGTGAAGGTAAAAGGGCCCGATCTGGAAGCGATCGAGGCCTTCGGGCTGGAGCTCGAAAAGTACCTCAAACAGGTAGCAGGAGTAAAAGCGCCGGCCGTCTTCGCCGACCGGATCGTCGGTAAGCCCTACCTCGAATTCCAGATCGACCGGGCCGCCATCGCCCGGCATGGGCTGACCATCGAACAGGTGCAGCGCCATATTCAGGCCGCGGTCGGCGGCATGGCCATGACCACGACGGTGGAGGGTCGCGAGCGCTACGCCGTGCGCGTGCGCTACCCGCGTGAGCTGCGCAACGATCCGGAAGACATCGAGCGCGTGCTTCTGCCGAGTAAGGGCGGCGGGCAGATCCCTCTGGGCGACCTGATCGACATCCGGTACCGGCAGGGGCCTCAGTCGATCAAGAGCGAAGACAACTTCCTGATCGGCTATGTGCTTTTCGATCGCGAACCCGAATATGCCGAGGTTACGGTGGTAGAGAATGCTCAACGCTTCCTCCGGGAGAAGATCGAGAATGGCGACCTGATCGTGCCGGCAGGCGTGAGCTACCGCTTTGCCGGTACCTACGAACAGCAGGTGCGCGCCAGTAAGCGCCTTGGGGTGGTGCTGCCCGTCGCCTTGGGCGTCATTTTCCTGATCCTGTATTTTCAGTTCCGGTCGGTGGCGGTCACTACCATGGTCTTCTCCGGAGTGTTCGTGGCCTTTTCCGGCGGGTTTATCATGATCTGGCTGTACGGGCAGGATTGGTTTCTGAACTTCGAGCTGTTCGGGAACAATATGCGCGATCTGATGCAGGTGCACCCGATCAATCTCAGCGTAGCCGTCTGGGTGGGTTTCCTGGCGCTGTTTGGGGTCGCCACCGACGATGGCGTGCTCGTCGCCACCTTCCTGCGCGACAGCTTCCGCCGCAACGAACCCGATACGGTCGAAGGGATCCGGCAAGCGGTGGTGGAAGGCGGTTTGCGCAGGGTCCGGCCGGCCACGATGACGACGGCGACCACCATCCTGGCGCTGCTGCCCGTGCTGACTTCGACCGGGCGAGGGGCCGACGTCATGGTGCCGATGGCCATCCCCTCTTTCGGCGGGATGACCCTGCAAGTGCTGACCATGTTCACTGTGCCGATCCTGTACAGCCTCTGGAAGGAACTTCAGTTGAGCGGGAGAAAATGGATCGAACCCAAAAAAGAAAAAGATGATAAGGACCAATAAGATCGTCTGGATGACCGGAGCCCTGCTGTTCCTGTCGGTTTGTCTGCGGGCACAGCCTCTGGACGACCTGCTACTGGCGGCCGATAGCGCAAACCTGGAACTCAGGGCACTCTACCAGGAGTATCTGGCCGCGCTTGAGCGCGCGCCACAGGTAGCTGCCTTGCCCGAACCGGAGGCCGGACTGGGAGTCTTTGTGTTGCCCGTCGAAACACGGCTCGGCCCGCAGTGGGTGCGTCTGAGCGCCACCCAAATGTTCCCGTGGAAGGGAACCTTGCCGGCCAGAAAGGAGGTCGTGCTGGCCATGGCCCGTGCCCAATACGAGCGGATCGCCGCGGCCCGCCTGAATATCCACTATCAGGTCGAACAAGCCTGGTTGCAGCTGTACGAGCTGGAAAAGAGGGCGGAAGTGCTCCAAAGCAGTATCGATCTGCTGAACACCTGGGAGTCGCTTGCACTCGCCAAGGTCGAAGCGGGAAAGGCCGGCCTGGCCGATGTGTTGCGCCTGCAGATCCGGATCCGGGAATTGACTGAAGAGCAGCGGTTGCTCGCCAACCAACAAGCCAAACCGGTGGCGACGATCAACCGCTTGCTCGCGCGCCCGGCCGATACGCCCGTCGAAGCGGCAGATACCTTGACGCTCGTGCAGCCGGCTTTCGATCGCGCGACCCTGCTGGCCGACCTTCGCGAGGATCATCCAATGCTGCGGATGTACGCGTTGCAACAGGAAGCCGCCCGCCAAACCATCGAACTCAACCGCCTGGAAGGACGACCTTCCTTCGGGCTCGGATTCGACTATATACTCGTAGGGGAACGCACCGACGCCGATCCCGACCACAATGGGCGCGACATCCTCTCCCCCCGGGTAGGGGTGCGCATTCCTCTGTACCGCGAGAAGTATCGCGCTAAAGAGCAGGAAGAACGATTGCGGATACAGGCGCTGGAAAGCCGGAAGGAAGACCAGTTCCTGCAGTTTCGCTCCGAATTGGAACGGGCTTTTACCGATTGGGAAGACGCCCTGCTGCGGCATGCGCTCTACCGCGAACAAAAGGAAACGACCCGGTCGGCGATCGATCTGCTCCTGACCCAATACAGCGCCAACGAAACTGGTTTTGTCGATCTGCTTCAGCTCGAGGAGCAACTCGTGCGCTACGATCTCCAGCTGCTGAGCGCCACGGTGAAAAGCCAC
>JAGQXA010000461.1 GCA_020436865.1 Saprospiraceae bacterium
CAGAGGATACAGAGGTTGCAGAGGTTGAAGAGGTTGCAAAAGGGCGAAAAGGTACGGCCCGATCAACAAAACCTGCTCCGAAGGAGCACTGGAGGACCTCGTAGAGGTCCCCCCTCTCTAGCTTTTTTGGGCGAAAAAAATGAATGGGGGAAAAGGATACAGAGGTTACAGAGGATACAAAGGTTACAGAGGTTGCAAAAGGCGAAAAGGGCGAAAAGGTACGCCAAACGCCCCCAAGGACCTCTGGACCACCGGACCCAATCACCCAATTAACCAATCACCCAACCTAGGCGGTGATCATGCTGGAGGTCACGATCTCGTTCTCCGATTCGGGTTGGTAGGCGCCCTCTTTCACGAGCAACTTGAGGAAATTGAGGAGGTTATTGCCGAATAGTAGGCTGGCGTCTTCGGGCATATCGGCGGAAAGGTCGGAGTCGCCGATGATGGTCACGCCATTATGCTGGATCGTCTGGCGATCCTGGGTGAAAGCGCAGTTGCCGCCGGAGGAGGCGGCCAGGTCGACGATCACTGCACCGGGCTTCATTTTCTCGATGGTTTCTTCCGGTACCAGCAGGGGCGCTTTGCGTCCGCGCACCTGCGCGGTGGTAATGATCACATCGGCTTTACTGGCGCGTTCCTGGACTTCCGCCCGTTGGCGCTGAAGAAATTCTTCGGATTGCTCGACAGCGTAGCCTCCGGCGCTCGTATCGTCGCGGGCGCCGGCCACTTCGACGAACTTGGCGCCGAGACTCTGCACTTCTTCCTTCGCGGCGGCACGGGTATCGAAGGCCTCTACCATAGCGCCCAAACGGCGGGCGGTGGCGATGGCCTGCAAGCCGGCTACGCCGGCGCCGAGGACCAGCACGCGAGCCGGGCGAATACTGCCGGCTGCCGTGATCATCATCGGGAAATAGCGGGTGAGATTCTCGGCAGCCACCAGCACGGCGCGATATCCGGCGATCGAAGCCATAGAAGAGAGCACGTCCATCGCCTGCGCCAGCGTGGTGCGCGGGATCATGTCGAGACTATAGGCGGTCAGGCCGAGTTCTTTCAGCTTGCCGTTCACTTCCGGCCTATTGTACGGCTCGTAGCGGGAAACGAGCACGGTTTCTTTAGACAATTTCGCGTGTTCCTCGTCCGATAGCGGATTGACCGATACGATCAGACCGGCTTCGGCCAGGAGCTTTTTCCGGTCGACGATCGTAGCGTGCTCGGCATAGAGGTCGTCCGGCAGACTGGCGCCCGAACCGGCTCCTTTCTCTACCAGGATCTCTACGCCTAATTGTTCTTTAACCTTTGGTAGCAGGCCCGGCAGCATGGCTACCCGGCGATCGTTTTGTTCCTTGATGATTCCAATTTTCATGACCGGTATATGTTCGTCGGTGAAGTCGCAGAAAGATAGTGATTACCGCCAAATTACAAAAGGTTGCAGGGAAAAGAGTTGCCGGCAACTCATTCCCCTTCGTTTTTCCGGAGCTTTTCGGCAAAGCGGCGGCGGAATTTGGCCATCTTCGGACTGATCACAAAGGTGCAGTATGGATTTCGATGACCGACGTTCCGGTAGTAGTTCTGGTGATAGTCCTCCGCCTCCCAGAATCCGCTGAGCGGACAGATCTCGGTCACCGCGGGTTCATCCCAGATGCCGGGGGCCACCTCGGCCTTCGAGCGTTCGGCAATAGCCTTCTGCTCCTCGTCGTGGTAAAAGATCACCGAGCGGTACTGCGGTCCGACATCGTTGCCCTGCCGGTCGACAGTGGTCGGGTCGTGAATGTGCCAGAAGATCTCCAGGATCTCTTCATAGGTGATCGCAGCGGGATCGAAATGCAGCTGCACCACTTCTGCGTGCCGGGTTTGCCCGCTGCTGACCTTTCGGTAATCGGCGGTCGACGCCTCCCCCCCCGCATAGCCGGAAACGACGGCTTCCACGCCGGTCACCTCCTGGTATACGGCCTCCAGGCACCAGAAACATCCGCCGCCAAGGGTGGCCAGTTGCAAAGGTCTTTCCTCTTTCATCTCTTATCTTTCATCTTCATTTGATCCCAACGACTTCGCCGGCCTGGATCGTTTCCAGGAACAGGCCCAGGGCCTGCTTCTTAGCCTCGTCGAGCGGATAGCTGATATTATTGGTAAAATAGGCCTGCAGATCGAATCCTGCCGCCGGCGTCGGGAGCAGGTACATCAACTCGGGTATCGCCTCGAGTCCCGATCTCAGCGCGGCGTTGAATTCCGCCAAAAAGGCCGGATCGATCGGACGCGTGCTGATCCAGGCCGCGAACACGAAGGGCAGTCCGGTATGGGCGCGCCAATGTTCGCCCAGGTCGTAACAATAGGGGAAACGATCTTCCAGCCCGATGGCGCGGTCGCCGATGACCAACCCGCCGCGCTCGCCGCCGATCGAGGCCTCGTAGCCGGGCCGGGCCGGCAACAGTTCAGGGGTCAGCTGCCAGTGATGCTCGAGCAGGATCCTGGTCAGTTCGACCGAGGTCCGGGAATGATAATCGAGATACACGCCTTTCCACTCCTCGATAGGGCGGTCGCCGTAGAGGCAAACCGTGCGCACCGGCCCATCGGCGCCGATGCAATAGTCGGAGATGAGGTGAGGCGTCGGCACCTCCGGAATGGCCGCTACCGGGATCAGTCCCAGTTCGGCTTCACCCGAGGCCAGCTTACGCGCGCATTCGCTCGGAATGTCGAGCTGCAGCTCGAGCCGCCGATCGAGATGGTTCTTGAAAATGCCGTATAGAAAAGGCTTCGTATTCAGATAGCTGACGGCCGTAACGCGAAGTTTTTTCATGGATGTTGGATGTTGGTCGGTGGAGG
>JAGQXA010000462.1 GCA_020436865.1 Saprospiraceae bacterium
AGATCCGCTACGACGGCCTCGACAAGGTCGTGACGCTCGACGGCAAAGCCCGCTTTGAAGAGAACGACAAGCTGGCCACGGCCGAGGTGATCCGATACTACGAAGAAGACGAGATCACCATACTCGAAGGACGGGCCAACTACGTGCAGGGCGAGAAGGCCATTCAGTCGGATACCATCGTGTATAACCAGAAGAGCAACTCCTATGCCACCCGGGGAAGGTCGGTGGTGAGCGATCCACCGCAACTGATGGAGGCAAATTGGATCGACTATGATCGGGAGAGTGGGGTAGGGCTGGCGCTGGGCGAAGTGATCTGGCGCGACACTTCCGACAACCTGACCATTTTCTGCGCCCGGGCCGACTACGACGAGGCCACCGATTACCTGCGTGCGGCGGGCGGGCGGCAGGGACGTCCGCTCCTGCTGACCCTGATCGACGAAGACTCGCTGTACCTGGCCGCCGACACTCTGGTGGCCTTCCGGGAAGACAGCCTGGCTCAGGACAGCCTGCGCACGCTGTTGGCCTACCACGATGTGCGCATCTTCAAAGAAGACCTGCAGGGGATCTGCGATTCGCTGGTGTACCGGGCGGCCGACTCGATGTTTCGCTTGTTCCGGCAGCCGGTGTTGTGGTCGGATACTTCGCAGTTCAATGCCGACACCGTTCACATCCAGATGGCCAACGACCGGATCGACCGGATCCTCTTCTACAATCAAGCCTTTATGGTGAATACCCCCGACGAGGAATTCTTCAACCAGGTAAAGGGCAGGTTTGTCGTAGCCTTTTTCCGCGAAGGGAAGATCGACCGGATGCGGGTTTCGGGAAATGCCGAATCGATCTACTACGCCCTCGACGACGAAGACGCCTACCTGGGGGTCAATAAAACGGTTTGCAGTGAGATGCGTTTGGCTTTTCAGGATGGGAAAGTGCAGGAGATCCGGTTCTACAATGAGCCTAAGGCCCAGTTCATTCCCTTTCGGCAGGCCGATCACGAGGCCTTGCGGTTGCCCGGCTTCTTTTGGGAGGTGCAAAGGCGCCCGCGCTCACTGGAAGATCTGTTCTCCGGCCGTTCGGCAGAGGTGGGCGAAAAATAACGATGATCAAAAGCGAAGCTATGAGACGAGCATGCTTGTTCGGTATTTTCCTGTGGTTGGCGGCGACCCTGATCGCTCAGCAGCCGGCCGAAGTGATGGATCAGGCGAACAATGCCTACCGGGAGGAGGACTACGCCCGGGCGATCCAGTTGTACGAGGGCATCCTGAAGATCAACTACGGTTCGGCCCCTCTGTATTACAATCTGGGCAATGCCTATTTTAAGTCCGGCGATCTGGGCCGGGCGATCTGGAGCTACGAGCGGGGCCTGTTGCTGTCGCCCCGCGACGCCGATCTGCGACACAATCTCGGCGTCGCCCGCTCGCGTCAGACCGACGATCTGGCCGGCCTGCGGCCGTTCTTCCTGACCCGCTGGTGGGGTTGGCTGCGCTCGTGGCTCGGCCCCGGCGGCTGGTCGGTCGCGTCGCTGCTGTGCATGTGGCTGGGCGTGGCCGGCCTCGGCCTGTGGCGTTTAGGGAAAGACCGCAGTTGGCGCGTGCGCGGCTTTGCGTTTGGCTTCGCCCTGCTGCTGGGCAGCCTGCTGACCCTGGCGCTAAGCTGGAGCGCCCGCAACTGGCAGCGCGAAAGCGGCTATGCCGTGCTGCTGCCGGAGGAGGCCGCTTTGCGCGAAGCGCCCGATCCCTTAAGCGAGGAGGTCTTGTCGCTGCACGCCGGCCTGAAGGTCAAAACCCTGGATCGGATCGGAGAATGGTATAAGGTTCAGTTGTCGGATGGGCAGCTTGGCTGGTTGCCGGCCGAGGCGCTCGGCCTGGTGGGGCTGGGGCGGTAGACCTCGTACAGGCCTCCCCTTACTAGCCAATGCCAGGATACCCCCGAATCCTCAGCATCGCCCCCAATTCCCCAATTCCCCAATTCCCCAATAACCCAATAACCCAATAACCCAATTCCCCAATTCCCCAATTCCCCAATTCCCCAATTCCCCAATTCCCCAATCAACAAAAAAAGCCCAACCGATTGCGCGGAAGGGCTCCAAATATAAAGCTATGAAAACTAAAACTATTATCGCTAGTCTTTGTCCGGCTCTTTACCGCCTTTGAGGTGGTCCTGGTAAGTTTCGAGTTCTTCCCAGTTGCCTTCGGCGGCCAGTTGCGCCTGCTTGGCCCAGGTCGCCGGGTCGTGCATGCGGTAGCGCGGACCTGCTTCGTCGAGGATGGCCTGGATCTTGCTTTGGTCGGCGGCGGCCAGTTCGGCCCAGGTGTTGATGCCGGCCTCGTTGAGCAGGCCTTCGATCTTCGGACCGATCCCTTCGACCAGTTTCAGATCGTCTTGCGTTACTTTCTTACCGGAAGGTAAGGTGATTTTTTCAGACTTGCCAACTTTGGCCGGCGCTTTTTCTTTCGCTTTGGGAGCGGCCGGAGCTTCCGGGGCCGGGGTCTCAGCGGTCGGTTCCACGGGAGCGGCGGCCTTTTTCTCCGGCTTCGGAGCGGTTTCGGCCGGCTTGGCTTTCGGAGCGGCGGCCTTGGCCTGCGGGGCCGGCTTGGCTGCTTCTTCTTCGAAGGGCAGAATGTTCACGTACGTGCGGTTGAGGCGGCGCTTCTTGAACTCGACCTGTCCGTCGACCGCGGCGTGCAAGGTGAAATCTTTGCTCATATAGACGTTCTCGCCCGGGTGGAAGCGGGTGCCGCGCTGGCGAACGATGATGTTGCCGGCCAAGGCCAACTGGCCGCCGAAGAGCTTGACGCCGAGGCGTTTGCTTTTACTGTCGCGGCCGTTATCGGTACTACCTACACCTTTCTTATGTGCCATTTCTTTTCGGATTTTTTTGTTAACAATCGACCGGACTCCGCGACGGAGCGCCGGCGGAAGACCTTATCCGGCGATGCCCTGGATCTTGATCTTGGTCAGATACTGACGGTGGCCGTTCTTGACGCGATAGCCTTTGCGGCGCTTCTTTTTGAAGACGATCACTTTTTCGCCTTTCAGGTGTTCGAGCACCGTGGCGTTCACTTTGGTCTTCAGCGTGGGCGTGCCGATCTGCACTTTGCCGTCGTTGTCGACCAAATGCACTTCGTCGAAGGTGATCTTGTCGCCTTCGGATGCTGCCAGCCGGTGGACGAAGAGCTCCTGCCCTTCCTCAACTTTGAACTGTTGACCGGCGATGGTAACGATTGCGTACATGGAAGATTGTTTAGTAACCAAAATAATGGATAAATGACCCGACAGCCGAAGCTTTCGGCATCAGGGCTGCAAAGATAGAGATATTTCGCCCATATTTCCAAGCCCTAAAGTAGTTTTCGGAGCCTGAACTGGCGTTTGATCTTCTCGTCGTGTCGGATCAGGACCAGGCGGATGTGTTTGCCTGTTTTCTTGCGCAATTTGTTGTTGATCCCGTCGAGGCCGAGGAAGCCGGCGCCCCAGCCGTTGATCCGCCGGATCTGGTCGCCCGGCAGGATGCCTGCCTCTTCGGCGGGCGAGCCCGGCAGCACGCTGTGCACGATGTATTCGTTGAGGCGGGAGCCTCCGACGACGATGACCAGCCCGCTCTTATCGAGTTCGAATTTCTGGAAATAATAGCGGTTGGGCTTGAGGTAGAGTTTTTGGTGGGGATAATCGATGATGACGGTGAACCGGCGCAGGATCTCGTTGCCCAGGATGCCGTTGCGGTTATTGAGAAAGGAAGTGTCCATATCGGTGGTGATCTCCTGAAAATTGACCGGCACGTCGCGCAGGAGCAGTTGGTCGGCGAACTGGAGTTGGTCGACGCGACCGAGCGTACCTTGCAGGTAGCCGCCCAGGCCTGCCCCGATATTGCCGGTCACCACATTGTCGGGCAGTTGGAGGTTGGGATGGGTGTTCGTATTGAGGATCATGGAGAGGCCGGCGCCGGTGTCGAGCAGGAGTTTTACGCCCGAGGCCCGGATGTCGGCGATGTCGGTTTGGACGAAGAGGTAGGGTTTGTTCTTCTTGATCTCCAGGTCGATCTCGGTAAAACCCGCTGGCGGGCCGTGAAAGAAGCGTGGGTTGATGAGCGAAATGACCCGGCGCTGGTAGTTGATCTTGACCACGGAATTGCGAAAGATGTTGGCGCCGAGGATGCCGTGGATGTTCTTGCCGGTAAACTCCTCAAATTGGAAGAAGTCTTCGTCGAGTACCAGGATGGGTTGCAGCGGGAGTTCCATGACCCCGATCCGCAGGTGGATCCCGGTGGCCAGATGGGCGGTCAGTTCGGTGCGCATATCCGCTCCGA
>JAGQXA010000463.1 GCA_020436865.1 Saprospiraceae bacterium
CGATGCTCTGGTAGTTGCTGAGGAAGATCTGGAATGCGTGCGAGCTACTGACGAGCTCGATGCCGAAGCTGAGGTTCGGTTCCGGATTATTGATATCGTGATCGGTCAGCGGCAGATCGTAGCCGGCGATGATGGAAGCGGTGGAACCGATCTTATAGCGTCCGAGGAACGACAGGCCCAGGTGGTCGTTGTTCATTTTTTCGGTGATGTTGGGATCGACCTCCGTCGGGACCTGCTCCTGGAAGTTGAAGTGCGATATGCTCAAACCGGCTTGCAGCGAGAAGTTGTCGCTTAGCTTGCGGGCGATCATCAGCTGGTGGAAATACGACCAGCGGTCGGTGCTTTCCAGGAAATTGTCCTTTTGGCGGGAATCGACGGCGGCATATACCAGGTAGGTGACGCTCACCGGCCAGCCACCTTCGCGCGCCTGTTGAAAGAGCGCGTATTTGGCGTTGAAGTCCCACAGCTTGCGTTCTTTGGTGAAGCCGAAGCCGAGCTGCAGTTTATCGACCGGTACGTAGTTGAAACCGATCCGGATGTTGGACGGAGCGTAAAGGCCGAAGAAGTCGTCGTAGCCGTTGTCGACGGTGCCGAAGCGGTGCTGAATGTCCATTTCGAAGGTACCTTTGATCGGCACCATGACGGTTTGGTTTTCCATCAGCCAGACGCTTTCGAAAGTCTTGCGCACCGGACGGGTATCTTTTTCCGGGCTCTCTTCGTCCTGGGCCTGTGCGCCCAGGGCCATCAGGCTGAAGACGACGGTCAGCAGCCAAAGCAGTCTGATGCGGGAAAGGGAGCCTATTGAGAATTGCGACATACTTTTCATGATCAAATGGTTTAATTGTCTTTGGCGCCCTGGGTGATCCAGGTCAGCACCGTTTTGTTGATTTCTTCATCGGGGCCCGTCAGCGGCATGTCGAGGTCGCGGTTGCCGAGCAGCCACTGCATCAGTTCGCTCTCGATCGGCGCCAGGGTATCGATGTAGCTTCCCTCGAACAGATCGGCATAGGCGTTGGCCGCCGTGAGGTCGGGCGGTACGTCGCCGGTAGCGTGGCAGCCGCTGTAGTTGCACGATTGGTCGAAAAGCGGGAGCACATCGCTGGCAAAGCTCACCTGCACGGTGGTGTCTATGTCGATATCCGGCGGCAGAATGATCCCCGAATCGTAGGTGCAACCCGAGGGGCCGACCGCAAAGAGGATCAGGAGCGCAAGGGCCAGGGTGGATATGACGAATTGTTGCTTCATGATATTAGGGATTGGTTGGGCGATCGGTTCCTTGGCAGAGCGGCAGAGATTCCCCAGGAGAACGGCTAGGGCCGTTATCCTGGGGAGTGTTGTCTGCGAAAGGAGTGCGGGAACGCCGTGAGAACTAGTCGAGCGCTGCGATCGAGTTTTCCAGCAGCGCCTTGGCGTACTTGTAGTTGTGGACGCCGAAACTCTTGTCTTCCCGAATGTACTGGTAGTTCCAGAGGATACCGAGTTGGAGATTGCTGAAGTCTTGCGGAACGACGGCATACTCCAGATCGGCGTCGATCAGGCCGAGTTGGTTCAGCCTGGTGCCGAGTTCGAGGATCAGGGCGTCGATCTCCATTTGGGTATCTTCGACGAGGGTGTAGAGTTCGTCTTCGTCGTCGTGGCAAGCCGAACAACCGTTGTAGTTGATCGTCAGGTTGCCGGAGCCGTCATCTTCGGCCACTCTGAAGGTGTGCCCACCGAGTGCGCGTCCGCCTTCCACCTTGGCCATGTGGCAGGTGGCGCAGCTGTTAGCTGCCAGCGTGGTGTGCAGGGAGTTGCC
>JAGQXA010000061.1 GCA_020436865.1 Saprospiraceae bacterium
CCGTCTGCGATCGACCCAACGAACGATCCAACACAACAAAACACTTAAACAATTTTCGACAAATGAATGGGAAAATGAAACGCTTGTCGGCAAACACAAGCATGGTCAAAAGAAAGAGATTTGCCAACACCGCAGGCCTGCAGCGCCTGATCTGGCGGGGACTATTTGCGCTCGCCTTCTTCTTCTCGGTCGCGAGTGTCGCTCGCGCCCAATGTACCTTAGCCTGTAACGGCACGCCCTCGGCGCCGCTCAACGTATCTACCGACGAATTCTGCAACGTCGAGATCACCGCCGATATGGGTCTGGAAGATCCCGGCTCCTGCACCGGTATGATGTTCAACATCGAGGTGCGCACCTTACAGGGCTTTCTCATCGTATCCGGACCGGAGCCGGTCGTGGTGCCCGGGCTGTACCTCGGCCAGACCCTCGAGGTCAGGGTTATCGACGCCATTACCGGCAATTTCTGCAACAGTTACATGAAGATCAACGACATGCTGCCGCCTTCGGCCATCGACTGCATGGATACCGAGGTATACTGCAATGCCGACCTCAGCCCTTCGGCCGTCGGCATACCGGTCTTCATCGACAATTGCGACCTAACGCCGACCCTGACCTATACGGAATCGGTGTTCGGCCCCGATTGCGATCTGGCGCCTCCGTACATGGGCGTCATCACCCGCAACTGGACGGCGGTCGACGATTTCGCAAATATTTCGCATTGTACTCAGACGATCAACATCAAGTCGATCGAGTTCGACGATATCGTGATCCCTCAGCCCTTCGACGTCGACTGCGGAGCCAATCCGATCACCGATCCCTTTGTCACGGGCATGCCCACCGTAAACGGACTTCCCTTGATGACGGGCGGCTTCTGCCAATTTACCGTCACCTATTCCGACAATACCGTGTACACCTGTCTGCCCTCGACCGGGGCCTATCAGATCATCCGGACCTGGACGATCATCAACAGCTGTACCAACGAGATCATGTCGTTCCAGCAATTGATCGACGTGGGCGATACGACGGGTCCGAACATTACCTGTCCGAACAACCTCGTGTTTAGCACGGATCCGGGCATTTGTACGGCCACGCTGATCCTGCCCCCGCCGACCCTTTCCGACAATTGTTCGCCTCCCGGTCTGATCGGCTGGACGGTGACGGCCTCCTTCGGCGGCTTCGGCCCCGGCCCGCATACCAATGTGCCGGCAGGCGCTCATACGCTGATCTACACGGCAACCGATGTTTGCGGAAATATGTCGACCTGCCAGACGACCCTGAATGTGGTGGACGACGAGCCGCCGACGGCGATCTGCGATGAATTCACCGTGGTGAGCGTGCCCTCTACGGGTACGGCCATCGTTTCGGCGGCGAACCTCGACGACGGCAGCTACGACAACTGTTTGCCCATCGTATTCACCGCCAGCCAGAACGGCGGCATTACCTTCAGCCCCTTCCTGTATTTCGATTGTACGGACGTGGGCCAGTCGGTGACCGTTATCCTCAACGTGGCGGAGCAGGGCAATCCGAGCGCTTATAATCAATGCGAGGTCACGGTCAATATTCAGGACAAGCTCGATCCGACCCTTACCTGCCCGGCCAATATGCTGGCCGACTGCCAGGATATCTGGGGCGATCTGAGCCTTTTCGGGCAGCCCACCATCAACGATAATTGCGGCTACACCGTCGTCTCCGATTCGACCATTAGCCTGAGCAATTGCGGCGACGGCTTCATTACGCGTACCTGGACCGTGACGGACAACGCCGGCAATGACGTATCCTGTACGCAGACCATCTCCGTGCAAAACCTGACGCCCTTCAATGGCGCCAGCATC
>JAGQXA010000464.1 GCA_020436865.1 Saprospiraceae bacterium
ACGGGCACATCGCCGGCCTCGATGCGGGTGATATAGATGACGTTGCCGTCGGCCGGCGATACGATCTCTCCCTTAGCGGCTTTGATCTTGCGGCGCGGCGTGCGCCAAAAGCGGATCATGGTAAAGGCGAAGGCTATACCCACTACCAGGGCCGGCGCCAGCAGGAAGGCAGTCCATTGCCATCCGGCCGGCATCCACTGTTGCCACAATACGGCCAGAAGGCCGGCCAGGAGGATAACGCCTACGTTGTCGAGGTAGAGGAACTTCAGGCTGATGCGGGTCTTCGTATGCAGGTAGTAGTAGAGCAGGCTGCTGACGAGGGCGGTTTCGAGTAACAAAAGGGTCATAGTTGGATTTTCGTTGGGATCGGATCTTAGTTTCGTTTGAGGAGCAGATAGGGCGACATCAACACATACATGATCGCCGGCAGCGGGTCGCGCAGCGACCAGGTCGCCGACTCCTTCGGCAGGCGCATGGTGCGCAGGTATTCCGATAGGGTCATACGGCGTTTCCACAGTTCGCCCGCCACTACGTAGGTGTCGGTCAGTCGTTCGACCCAGCCTACGTCGGCCTGGTCGTTGACCTTACGGGCCACCGGCTTGTTCTCGAGGTAGTCGACCATCATTTCCAGGAGGTGGATCTCCAGTTTGTTGGCGATCGAATGCCACTTCCAGCTGCGCGGATTGATCTCGATCAGACGGTATTCGCCGGTAGCCTGGTCGTACATGAATTCCACTTCCGACATGCCGAAGTAGTCGATGCCGCGCAGGAAATCGATGGCCTGCCGCTCGATCTCCGGATTCAGTACGGTGCGGGCGAAACAGGTCGAAATGCCGAAGTCCATCGGCTTCTGCCGAATGCGGTTGGCGACAAAGCTTCCATACACCTCGCCGCCGGCAAAAAAGGAGCCGAAAGAATAGAGCGTCGGCGCGCCTCCGTGCAAAAATTGCTGCACGATCACCTCCTCGGCCGGAATGATCTTCAGGATCTCTTCGTACTGCCGGATCAACTCCTGCTCATCGGCGCAAAAGAATACCTTCTGGCCCGTCGCCCCGAAAAAGGTGAACATGATGGCCGGCTTGAGGATGACCGGATATTGGAGCGTCGGCGCCAGGGCCCGCACCTCTTCCAGCGAATCGGGGAAATGGGTCTCCGGAATGGGAATGCCCATTTCCTGCGCCCGCCGATAGGTCTTGCGCTTGTTGAAGCAGATATCCACGACCTCCGGCTTCGGGATCGACAGGTAGTAGCGCTCGGAAAGCGCTTCGAAGTGCCGCGCCATGAATCCGATCAGATCGTCGTTGGTGGCCAGCAAGATGGCCTCCTTTTCCACTTTTCCGTCCAGCAGCATTTGCAGGAGGTGCTCCTGATCGCGATACAGGATGAACTTCGAACACGAGTTCGAGAAGCGGGCCACCGAAGCGCCATAGCTATTGTAGATGGTCACTTGCAGACCGATCCGCGAGGCCATCCGCGAGAGGCCCAGCGCCTGGATGTGGTTGCCGAGAATGACGGCTTTCTTGATCTGCCCCATTAGTCGATGAATTGACGATGCCAGTTTTCCAGATGGATCCATTTCCAGATCTCCTTCGAGTAATTCCCTTCCTTCTGCAGATGGCGCTGGTACATCTGCTGCACCTTGGTCACATCGACCAATCCGCGGGAAGCGAAGGAAGGCGACTGGATCAGTTCTTTGATATATTGCTGAAAGACCGGCGTGCGGAACCAGTCGTCCTGCGGATTGTCGAAGCCGTTCTTGTCGCGGCGCAGGCGGATCTCCTCGGGCAGCGTGCCCTTCATGGCTTCGCGCAGAATGTACTTGGTCATGCCGTCTTTGATGATCAATTCGTCGTTGAGCGGCAAGGTGCGCTCTACGAGCCGGTAGTCTAGGAAAGGCACCCGGGCTTCGAGCGAGAACCACATCGAGTTGCGGTCTTCCCACTTCAGCAGGTGTTCCAATTTGTATTCAAAGTGGTTGATGAGCGCGTCCTGGATATCGGACGATCCGTACAGGCCGTCAGCGATGGCTTTGGCCTGCGGGGCATACTCGGCAAAGAATTCCTTTTGCAAATAGCCTTTTTCCATCGCCCGCAGGCGGGTGCGCAGGGCCGACGGCAGGAGGAAAAAGACGAAACTCTCGAACCCCAGCATAGAGCGATGCTTGGCGAAGTAGTGGTACAGTTCCGCCGAAAAACGCCCCAGGCGTCCCTTGCGCAGCAGGTTCTTGAAGTGAAAGCCGAAAAAGTAGTGATAGCCGGCCAGTTCTTCGTCGGCGCCCTGCCCGTCGAGGGTAACCACGGCATGCTCTTTGGCCAGCTCCATGACCTTGTACTGCGAATACGGACTGGTGCTCGGCACCGGCTCGGCATGCGCCCGCACGAACTGGTCGATGTCGGCCATCAGGCTGCGCTCGTCGGGCGGAGTGAAATACATGTGGTCGAGCTGCTCGCGGTACAGATTGATGAACTTCGACTCGTCGCCGTAACGGCCATCGCCGTACACCGCCGAAAAGGTATGGAGGTCGCGCTTGTCGTAGTCTTTCAACAAGACCGATACGATGCTCGAAGAGTCCAAACCGCCGCTCAGACAAACTCCCACCGGCACGTCACTGCGCAACCGCAGGCCTACGGACGACGAGAACATGTCGCGAAATTCTTCCGGATTGCGGAAGGGCTCCTTGAGTTCTTTCCGCAGATCATACCACTTGTGGGGTTTGAACCCGCCGTAAAGGACGCCGTTCTGCGGGCGGAC
>JAGQXA010000465.1 GCA_020436865.1 Saprospiraceae bacterium
ACCGCTGGACGATCTTCGGAGGGATCCACCGCGGATTCGCTCCGCCGCGCATCGTCGACGCCATTACGAGCGCAGGCGTAGTTTACGAACTGGACCCCGAACTCAGCTGGAACAGTGAGGTCGGTTTGCGGGGCCGGTTGAACGACTGGCTAGAGATCGATGCGACCGCCTTCCTGATGGATTTCTCCAACCAGATCATCCCGGTCACGGAGTCGTCGGGCGGTGCGGGAAGCGGGCTGATCAACGGCGGCAGCACCAGGCACTACGGAGCTGAATTTGGAAGTCAACTGTCGCTCGACCAATGGCTGCTGCCCGACGCATATGTGTTGGAGATCGGCATCGATCTGACTTATTCGAAGGCGTTCTACAACGACGACCGCTTTATTCCCGACGGTGAAGCATCGATCAACATTCGCAACAAGCGAACCCCCTACTCGCCCAACTGGCTCGTTTCCTCCAATCTGCTGCTGGAATTGCCCTTCGGTCTGAGCGGCAGGTTCAATGCCACCTTTGTCGGCGAGCAATTCACCGATGAACTCAACACGGAGGCGCCCTCAGCCAACGGCCGAACTGGCCGGCTCGATAGCTATCTGGTAATCGACGGCGCCCTGCAATACGAGTGGAAGAAGTTCCACAGCACCATCAGCCTGGCCGTGAAAAACCTGCTCGACGAGCGGTACATAGCGAGCCGGCGCCCACAAGGTATCCGGGTGGGACTGCCTCGTTTGGTCAGCTTTGGGCTCGAACATCGCTTCTGACATCGCGACAGCTCATCCCGCTTGCAGGTCAAACGGAGGCAATTGAACGGAAGCTCAGTCAGAATCTCGATATTTCGGCTATCTTTGTCCCATTGCAAAAATGCCTGAACTGTCGATGGGACTACTGCTGTTCTTTTTCCTGATCTCGATCACTTTCTCCTTCTTATGCTCCATTTGGGAGGCCGTACTGTTGAGTATTCCGCCCGCCACGGTCGAGATCAAGTACCAGGAAGGCCATACCATGGGTAAGCGGCTCAAGAGCTTCAAAGAGAATATCGATCGTCCGTTAGCAGCGATCCTCACGCTCAACACCATCGCCCATACGGCCGGAGCGATCGGTGTGGGCGCCCAAGGCGCCAAGATCTGGGGGCAGAGCCTGATGTCGACCGTGGTGATCCCCGTGGCCATGACGCTGGCGATCCTGATCCTCTCGGAGATCATTCCAAAGACCCTCGGCGCCAACTACTGGAACCGCCTCATCGGCTTCACCGTGGGATCGGTCAACTTCATCATCTGGCTATTGTTGCCGCTGGTGTACGTCAGCCAGTTCATTACCAGCCTGCTCAACAAAAAGAAGGAACGCAGCGTACTGAGTCGCTCCGATTTTTCGGCGATGACGGAGATCGGCCTGCGGCACGGAGTCTTTGAAAAAGAAGAATCGAAGATCATTCAGAATCTCCTGCGCTTCGATACGATCCGGGCCAAGGACATCATGACGCCCCGGACCGTCGTGATCGCGGCCGACGACGAGGAGACGATCGATTCCTTCTACGAGGAGCATCACGATCTTCACTTCTCCCGAATCCCACTCTACAGCGACCACATCGACCAGATCTCCGGCTTCTTTTTAAAGAACGACATGCTGGCTAGCCTCATCCAGGATCGGGGCAAGGAACCGTTGAAGAACCTGCGGCGCGACATCACGATCGTCAACGAACAAATGGCGGTGCCCGACCTGTTCAACAAGCTCATGGAAAAGCGCGAGCACATCGCGCTGGTAGTCGATGAATTCGGAGGCATGGCCGGGCTGGTCACCATGGAAGACGTGATCGAAACCCTGCTCGGCATGGAGATCATGGACGAACTCGACAATATCGAGGACATGCAGAAGCTCGCCCGCTCCAACTGGGAAGACCGAGCCCGGAAAATGGGCATCCTCCCGCCGAACGACCCGGAGGCACAAGAGGAATAATTCCGCTTTTTCTTTCGAAAAAGAGCGTTTCCACCTCCGAATCTCCCAATTATTTAACATTTTCGGCTATGCCGAACGAATATACTATTCTATATTCGCAACGATTTGTTGTATATTTATGCGCTAAATTAAAAAAGCCGGGCAAGTGCCCTCAGAGGCTTTCCGGCTCGTAATTGCCACACTATCTGAAATTACCTTACACCCTAAACACGGTACAGTGGACTCATCAGATTCACCTAAGAAGAGGTTCCGCCCACTGCATGGGCATCGCTTTACATTAATCCTGATCGTTCTCTTCACCCTACTCGGAGGCTTCCTGCTCTATTCCGGTTCCAATAGATCGGAGAACTTGCAGGCTAACCTTTCCGGCCTCGACAAGATCGAACTCAGTTCCTTTCCGGTCGTCGTGCCGAATATGCGCTATGGGTTTGCCCTCGATACTTTTCACGTAGCCGAAGGAACCATCCAGCCGAATCAGTTCCTCGGCGATCTGCTATCGGCTCGCGGCGTAAACTATCAGACGATCGAAACCCTCAGCGCCAATTCGAAAGACGTATTCGACATCCGGCACCTCCGGGTCGATCGGCCCTATGTCATTCTAAGCAAAGACCCGGAAGCGGCGGCCGACTATTTCATCTACGAACCGAACGTGTACGAGTACATCGTATTCCCGCTGAAGGGCGACCTGACGGCCAAGCGGGTGTCGCGCCCCATGGATACGGAGCTGCGCACAGCTGCGGGCCGGATCGAGAGTTCGCTTTGGCAAACCATGGTCGACAATGGGTTGAGTTACGAATTGACCGCCAAAATGGAGGACGCCTTGCAATGGTCGGTGAGCTTCCACCACGCGCAGAAGGACGACGAGTTCAAACTCGTGTTCGATCAGAACTACATCGACGGCGAACAAGTCGGCGTCGGCGAGGTTTACGCCGCCTATTACAAGAATGCCAGCAACGAATATTACGCCATCTGGTACGGCAAGGAGAAGTACGCCGGCTACTACGATCTGGAAGGACGCCCGATGAAGAAGGGCTTCCTGAAGGCGCCGGTGAAGTTTTCCCGCATCTCTTCCCGCTACAACCTCAACCGCTTTCACCCGGTCCTGAAGCGTACCCGCCCGCACCTCGGTACCGACTATGCGGCGCCCTACGGCACTCCGATCTACGCCGTCGGCAATGGCGTCGTGGTCGAAGCGAGCTACACGAGCGGCAACGGCAACTTCGTGAAGATCAAGCATGACGACCGCTACCAGACCCAATACCTGCACATGCAGAAGTTCGCTTCCGGCATTCACCGCGGCGTACAGGTCAAGCAGGGGCAGGTGATCGGTTATGTCGGCTCGACGGGCCTCGCCACCGGCCCGCACGTCTGTTTCCGCTTCTGGAAAGACGGCAAGCAGGTCAACCACCTGAACCTCCAGTTTCCGCCGCCGGATCCGCTGCCGGCCGACGAGCTGCCTGCCTTTTTCGAAGTGCGCGATCAATATCTCGCCGAATTGCAGCAGGCCGTCCCTCATCCGTTCTCTGCCGCCGTCGCGGAAGAGGAGTGCGAATAGGGGCTCCGATCCTTTATTCATGCAAAAAGCCCTGTCGATGCGATCGGCAGGGCTTTTTGTTTCTTAGCTGGAAACGGGCAAGCTCCCGTTCCTCAGTTCCAGTTCGCGCCATCGGGCATCTGTGCGATCACGGAGTAGGTATCGCCCTTATTTCCCATGATCTGCTGCCAGAGGTCTTCCGGTTTCGACTTGAAAAGGTAGTTGGTATCCATTTCGGCGACCACCCAGGATCCGTAGGTCAGCTCGTCGAGCAATTGTCCTTCCGACCAACCCGAATAGCCGACAAAGAAGCGGATATTCTCCGGCTTGATCAATTGAGAGGT
>JAGQXA010000466.1 GCA_020436865.1 Saprospiraceae bacterium
ACGGGGAAAAAAGGCGGTAATGAATTGAATAGCCGTACGAAATATACTAAAATTGAGGCGATTGTGATTATTTGAAATGCAAATAGTTCAACGGGGAGCGTTCCTGAACGCTCCCAAAAGTGACTAAAAAAAATGAAAAGAAGCTACCTGCTGACCATTCTGCTCCTATCTGGTTGGGCCCTTTCCGCCCAGCAAAGCTGGAATATGACCGAGCTGGCCAATTGGGACGACGACAACCTGCCAAGCACCTTTTCGAATACCTTCAACGACTGCTGGGGCTGGGTGGATTGCGACGGGCGGGAATATGCGCTTGTCGGATCCGCCGCCTATGTGCATTTCTTCGACTTGCTCGACCCCTCCCAGCCTCTGGAGGTCGATCGCTTCGCAGGGGGAGCGACGACCACCTGGCGCGATCTCAAAACTTATCGCGACCGGGCCTATACAGTATGCGACAACTGCAACGAAGGCCTGCAGATCTTCGATCTGAGTACGCTTCCCGATACGGTGGTCAAGATCGACCAAACCACTGCTTTCTTCGGACGGTCGCACAACATCTTCATCGATGAAGGGCAGGGCCGGCTTTATGCGGCCGGCACCGACTCGGCCTTTTTCGGGCTCGTGATCCTCGATCTGCAAGCCGATCCGGATCAGCCGGTGCGACTGGCCAACGTGAGCCTGGCCGGGGGCTACGTGCACGACCTGTACGTGCGCGACCACATCGCCTACTGCAATCACGGCAACAACGGCCTGGTCGTCTACGACCTGAGCGATCCGGGCAATCCCATCGTACTGGGCAGCCTGACCTCCTATCCGGAAAGCGGCTACAACCACAGCTGCTGGCTCCACGACGATGGCGTGCGTTTTGTCTTTGCCGACGAATCCTTCGGCCGGGCCGTCAAACTGGCCGACGTGAGCGATCTGACCGACATCCAGATCACCGACATCTTCCGCTCGGTGCTGCTGGCGCCGGCCGACAGTTCGAGCATTCCGCATAACCCGCTGATCCGCGGCGATCTGGTGTTCATTTCCTACTACCACGACGGAGTGGAGGTCTTCGACCTGTCCGATCCCGATTCGGTCGTTAAGGTGGCCTACTACGACACCGAGCCCAACAATACCATGTACAACGGCTTTACGGGCTGCTGGGGCGTTTACCCCTTCCTGCCGTCCGGTCACATTATCGCTTCCGACATGAACAATGGCCTGTTCATTCTGTCGGTCGATGGGATCGAGTTGGCCGACGTCGACGTGCCGCTCACGCCCTCCTCTGCCCTGACCCTCTCGGGTTCTCCCGACCTATGCGAAGGCGACAGCCTGCAGATCCAGGCTTCTGAAGCAGCCGACGCCTACGCCTGGTACGACAACGGCGTTCTGTTGGGCCAGGAGGGTTCTTCGATCACGGTGTCCGCCGCCGGCCAGTATCACGCACAGATCAGCGACCAGTACTGCCCGGGGTATTCCGATACCGTATTGGTGACCATTCTGCCGATCCCCGAAGCGCAGTTTACCGCTGCGAGTGCGGAAGCCTGTAGTGGGGAGACTATCTTGCTGATGGCCGTACCCGGCGCCGACAGCTACCAGTGGTATCTCGACGACGAGCCCATCCCCGGCGCCGATCAGCCGACCTTCGAGGCGAACGCCAGCGGCGACTATCAGGTGGAAGTAAGCATGATGGGCTGCAGTTCCCTGAGCGAAGCGGCCGGACTCACCTTTTTCCCGGTCGTCGTTCCTACGATCGATCAGGTCGATCTGCTGTTGATCGCCTCGAACGGCCTGTTCTATCAATGGTATCTCGACGGCGAGCCCATCCCCGGCGCGGAAGGCAACAGCTGGAATGCCACCGAATCCGGCTTCTACCAGGTAGCCGTCACGGATGCGAACGGTTGCACCGCCCTTTCGGAAATGATCGAGGTGGTCATCAATGGAGTGGAAGAATTCGCTGCGCCCGTTTGGCAGGTCTTCCCGAATCCGGCAAAAAGCGGAGAGGCGATCCGGCTATCCGGGCCGGCCGCCACGGTCGCCGTTTTCAGCGCAGACGGTCGCCTCCTGCAAGAAGAAAACGGTTGGGAGCAGGGCGAATGGAAGATCGGCCCTTTGCCGGCAGGCTGGTACACCCTCCGGCTGCAGAACGAGCAGGCGGTAGAGGTCGTCCGGATAGTCGTGCAATAGGCTCTAATCCTTCAACTTGAGCTCGAAGCGATCGTGATCGAACTCGATATCGAGTTGGTGGCGTTCGCGCAGCCAGCGGGTCAGCCCTTCGCCCAGGAATTCCTCGCGCCAGCCCCCGTCGAGCGACGGGTGATAGCTATCGGGGTCTTCGCCCTTGAGTTCCTTCAGCACGTTGCGCGGCAGCACGATGGCCGGCGAGATCTGTTCCTGCAGGCATTTGTAGCGCACGAGCAGATGCAGCATTTCTACGACCAGATCTTGCTCCTGGTCTTCCCCATGGTCCTGGGGGATCTGTGCCAGAATGGCCTTTTCTTCTGCGGTAGGCGGGGCCTTGTACATCTCTTCGAACCTGGCGCCATGCTTCTGTACGAGCTTGTCGGGCAAACGCCGGTTGCCGCGCAGGGCGTTGACGCCCGAACGGATCGACCGGACGATCTGAGAGATCAGCCGGCTGGGCAGGATCATCTCCCTCGAGTAGTCGAGCCGCCGGGCCTCTTCCGTGCGCCAGGCCAGCAGGCGAACCAGGAACAACTGCTCCTTGGTCTTGAGGTTGCGGATGAGCTTGCTGTTCAGGGCTTCGCGGTTGGGGTCCTTGGCGTAGTATTCCGGGCGCTCCATTTCGGCGAACTCTTCGCGCGCCCAATGTAAGCGGCCCTGTTTTTCCAGCTTTCGGGTAAGCCTTTCGACCAACTCCGGCAGGTATCGCACATCATCGATGGCATAGCTGAGCTGCTGCGGACTGAACGGGCGCGATTCCCAGTCGGTCACGGCGTAGCCTTTGCCGAGCCGGACGTTCAGTTCGCTCTCTACCAGACGCGCAAAGGAAATGGGGTATTTATAGCCCAAAAAGCCGGCCGCGACCTGCGTGTCGAAGGTATTTTGAGGGATAAGCCCGAACTGGGTATGCAGCAGGCGGTAGTCGTTCTCGCCCGCATGGGTCACTTTCTGAATGGCCGGATCGGCCAGCAGGTCGAGCAAAGGGCGCAGGTCTTTGACCTTCAGCGGATCGATCAGATAAGTGCCCTGCTCGGATATGACCTGAACCAGGCACAACAAGGTCTGGAAACGTTTTTCGCCGACAAACTCGGTATCGAAGCACAAGCGGCTGACGTTCTTGTTTTGCCGGTGGAAATCCTCAAGCGCGGCACTGGTTTCAATGAGGGTGTAGGCCTGTGTGTTGGAAGACATGAATACGTTCTTGGTTTGCGATTCGGGTGTTCGGCCGACTCGGATGAAAGGGCAAAAATAGAAAAATCTGCTTACACCGGTACACTAACCCAACCATTGCCGGGCAGCAGGCATCTTTACGGGAGGCTCCGCGCTGCAAAAAGATAACCGCATGCCCGATTAACTTCCGCCTACCCGTACTTGTTCCCATCAAGAGGGCGTATATTTGTTAGCCTTCCACCTTATTGATCCAAATCACCGACCATGAAAATCCGCAAGATCGTCAAACGCCTTTTTCTGACCGTCTTTCTCCTGCTCGTCCTCTTAGTCGGAGCGCTCTTCGCGATCCCCTATTTCTTCAAAGACGAGGTGCTGGCCACCGTGCGCGAAGAACTCAACGCCAATCTGAACGCCACCGTCGATTTCAAGGACGTACACCTGTCGCTGATCCGCGACTTCCCGCGACTTTGCCTGCAACTGCAGGACTTTTCGGTCATGGGCATCGAGCCGTTCGAAGGGGTCGAACTCGTGAGCGGCGAAACCTTCGAAGTGGCGCTCAACATCATGTCGGTGATCAAGGCCGACCGGCCCATCGAGGTCCATTCCATCCACCTGGAAGCCCCCCGGGTGCACGTGCTGGTACTCGAAAACGGCCAGGCAAATTACGATATCGCCAAACCCACGCCCGAACCGACCACCGAGGAGGCCATGCCGCCCCTGCAGGTCGAACTGGCGAGCTACAGCCTCGCTAACGGCCGGCTGATCTACGACGACCGCGTGCAAGGCATGTATGTGGAGGCTTTAGGACTCGATCATTCCGGCAAAGGCGACTTTACCCTCGAAGTCTACGACTTCTCCACCCTCACCGCCATCGACTCGCTCACCGTCGAGTCGGGCGGGATCCGCTATTTGAGAAATGCAGCCGTCGACCTCGACGCCACCCTACAGGCGGATCTGCCGAATATGAAGTTTACGCTGAAGGAAAACGCCCTGCAGGTCAATGCCCTGCAGCTGGAAGCCGACGGCTTCATCGCAATGCCCACCGAGGCCATCGAAATGGACCTCTCCTTCCATGCCCCGAAGAGCGACTTCCGGCAATTGCTATCCCTCATTCCCAATGCCTACATCGCCGGTTACGAGCAGGTGAAGGTCGACGGCCGCTTCGAACTGGCCGGCAACGTCAAAGGCGTCTATGAGGGCGACCGGTACCCGGCCTTCGAACTGAAGGCGTTGATCGAGAACGGCGCCGTGCAGTATCCAGACCTGCCGATGGGGCTGGGCGACATCCAGACGAACATCCAGGTGAGCAGTCCGCAAGGCGACCTCGACCGGATGGTCATCGACATACCGACCTTCCGGCTGCGCGTCGGCGACAATCCGATCTCCGGGCGCTTCGCCCTGCGCACGCCCCTGTCCGACCCCGACATGGATACCGAGATCAAAGGCACGCTCGACCTCGAACAACTGGCCAGAGCCTTCCCCATGGAAGGGATCGAAACCCTGGCCGGGATCATCCGGGCCGACATCGAGATCAAAACCCGGATGTCGACCATCGACCGCGGCGACTACGAAGCCGTCAACATGCGGGGCGAGCTCGACATGCAAAACATCCGCTACGCGGCCGCCCCCTACCCCGCTATGAATTTCCAGTCGATCCAGGTGGCCTTCACCCCGCAACGGGTCGAACTCAACCGCTTCGACGCCCAACTCGGCAAGAGCGACCTGAAAGCCAGCGGCGCCATCGACAACGTGCTGGCCTATTTTACGCCGAACAAGACCATGACCGGCCAACTTTCGGTGCAGTCGAACTACTTCAACGCCGACGAGTGGATGGAAGAAACGGCGGCCAGTTCGACCGCCGCCGCCCAGCCCATGGGCGCCAGTCCGGAAAGCGTGGAAGCTCCTTTCGACCGCTTCGATTTCGCCCTCGACGCCCAGCTCGGCAAGATCGACTACGACGTGTACACCCTGACCAATACCTCGGCCTCCGGAAGATTCACCCCTAACCGCATGACCCTCAGCAGTATGGCTACGCAACTGGGCGCAAGCGACCTGCGCGGCAGCGGGGAGATCACCGGCGTATGGGACTACCTCTTCGACAACGGAACTTTGGGCGGCCAATTACAGGTCGCTTCCAACACTTTCGACCTCAATCCGTTCATGGTGGCCACCGAACCTGCCACGAGCACTCAGGAACCGACCGCCTATGAGCCGGTACTCATCCCCGGCAACATCGATATGCAGATCGACGCCCGGGTGGATCGCCTGTTATACCCCGGACTCGAACTGCGCGACCTCGTCGGCAGTTTGGTGATCGCCGACCAGGAAGTGATGATCGAATCGCTCAGGGCCAAGGGCCTCGACGGCGACATCGCTCTCAGCGGCTCCTATAACACGCAGCAGCCCGATAAACCGGCTTTCACCTTCAAATACGATCTGAGCAAGCTCGACTTTCAGAAGGCGTTCCAGGCCTTCAATTCCTTCGCTGCCCTGGCGCCGATCGGCAAGTACATCAACGGCAGATTTTCGAGCAGCCTGATCATGGACGGCTTTCTGGGGCAGGACATGATGCCGCAGTTCAACAGCCTGAGCGCCGACGGCTTCCTCGCGACGATCAACGCCTATGTGCAGGGGTTCCCGCCGCTGAATGCCGTGGGCGAAAAGCTCAACCTCGACTATCTCAAGAACCTGAACCTGACCGACACCAAGAATTGGTTCGCGGTGAAAGACGGGCAGGTAGAACTGAAGGAATTCGACTACCAGGTCAAGGACGTCGAGATGAAGATCGGCGGCACGCACGGCATTGCCAGCCAGCAGATGAACTACAACATCCTGGCGCGACTACCGCGTAAGCTGCTCGAACAGAACCCGGCCGGACAAGCCGCCGCCAGCGGGCTGGCGCAACTCCGCAAGGAGGCCGGCAATATGGGCATCAACCTGGCCGAAAGCGAATACGTCAACGTGCAGATCAATCTCACCGGCTCGATGACCGACCCGAAGGTCGGCCTTAAGCTACTGGGCGCCGGCGGAGCTTCCCTGGCCGCGTCGGCCAAAGAGGCTCTCAAAGACGAAGTCGAGGCCGGCAAGGAACAGTTGAAGCAGGAAGCGCAAAAGCAGGTCGACGCCGCCAAAGAACAGGCAAAAGAAGCCGTGACCACGGCCAAAGATACCATTACCAAGGCCGTGACCGGCAAGGTCGAAGAAACCAAGCAGGAAGTAAAAGAACAATTGAACGAACAGGTCAAAGACCTCGGCAAGGATACGAAGGAAGACATCCAGAAGAAACTCGACGACTTCAACCCGCTCAAGAAGAAAAAGAAGAAAGACGGGAATTGACAAGGCTTTTTGCCGGCGCCGATGTCGGAAGGCACCCGTTCTATTTACTTGAAAGAATGGAAGGAGGAACCAATGCCGAGCCATTGAGGTTTTACCAAGTAATATGTATCTTTTCCTGAAAATCTATCAATGACTATCATAATCAAGAAGTCTTCAGATAAAGCTAGCATCCAAGAAATCCTTGGTGCTCTATCCAGTCTCAAAAAGTTCGACGCTTATAAGTATTGTGGTGTCCTTCAGCTACCAGCCTCTCCCCTAGAGATTCAAAAGGCCTTAAGGGATGAATGGGAGTAACTTAGTTATTGACACCAACATCGCACTTTATCTCTTTAACGGGGATGAGACCATTGCGGAATTGCTGAATGGAAGAAATATTTATATATCTTTCATTACAGAGCTTGAATTGCTAGGTTTTCATGGGATAACCAATGAGCAGAAGGCTATTGCAAAGGAGTTTATCGAAGCCTGCATAGTCATCGATCTTAATGAGCCCATAAAAAGACTCACTATAGACATTAGGGCCGAATACAACCTAAAGATTCCTGATGCTATTATTGCTGCGTCTTCGTTATATCTCAACCTACCATTAATTTCTGCAGACAAGGTATTTGAAAAAGTATCAGCGCTTCAATTTCTGAAATATGAGCTTTAGAAAACCTTGATGTCAACCCCGATGCCATAAGCCTCCAGACTTACGCCCCTCCATCTGCGGTCTCCAGACCGCTCCCCCGAAAGGCCCGGAAAAAAGCGACGCCTGCGCCGAGGATCGCCTTTGAAGGCAACCCTCGGCGCCTGTTCTTGTCTTTGTCGGCGTATTAACCCTGCTTCCATGATCACACTGAGAATACCCTTGGCGCTCCTGCTATGGAGCTGCCTGCTGTCGGCGCTGTCCGCTCAGCCTGCCGAAATCGAAGCTACCGCTTCCAGTTCCCGGCGTTCCTACGAAACCCAACGGATCCTGGATCAGGCGCCCGTCATCGACGGCGATCTGAGCGATCCTTGCTGGGAACAGGTCGAATGGGGCACCGGATTCACCCAGCTCACTCCCGCCGACGGCGCGGCTCCGACCCAGGAGACCGCCTTCAAGATCCTGTACGACGAGAAGAATCTCTATCTTGGCTTCCGTTGCCACGATTCCTCGCCCGACAGCGTGGTGAGTCGCATGTCGAGACGCGACGGCTTCGAGGGCGACTGGGTAGAGGTCAATATCGATAGCTACCACGACCTGCGCACGGCCTTTTCCTTTACCTCCTCGGTATCGGGAGTGAAAGGCGACGAGTTCGTGTCCAATAACGGCGATAATTGGGACTCGAGCTGGAATCCGATCTGGAACCTCAAGACGCAGGTCGACTCCCTCGGCTGGACCGCCGAGGTCAGGATACCCCTCAGCCAGTTGCGCTTCAGCGGAGAAGAGGAACAGGTGTGGGGACTGCAGTTCACCCGCCGCGATTTTCGAAACGAGTCGCGCTCGATCTGGCAGTATATTCCGCAGAATTCGGGCTATTGGGTCAGCGGATTCGGCGAGTTAAAAGGCATTAGAGGCATCAAGCCGCAAAAGCAGATCGAGATCCAACCCTATGTGGTCGGGCAGCTGGAAACCTTCGCCAAAGAGGAAGGCAACCCCTTCGCCGACGGCTTCGACCAATCGCTCAACGCCGGCGTCGACGGCAAGATCGGGATCACCAACGACCTCACGCTCGATTTTACGGTCAATCCCGATTTCGGGCAGGTAGAGGCCGACCCCTCGGTGCTGAACCTCGACGGCTTCCGGATCTTCTTCAGCGAACGCCGCCCCTTTTTCATCGAGAACCGCAACATCTTCGACTTCGCGATCTCGAACGTCGCCGCCGGCGGTCCGTTCGGGGCCGACAACCTCTTCTACTCCCGCCGGATCGGAGGCGCGCCGCATACCTATCCCGACCTGAACGACGACGAATACGCCGATGTGCCGGAAAACTCGACCATCCTGGGCGCCGCCAAGTTTAGCGGGAAATTGCGCAATGGCTTGTCGATCGGCGTACTGGAAAGCATTACCGGCCGCATGGAAGCCGAGATCGACGAACAAGGAGAGCGCCGCCGAGAAGTGGTCGAACCCCTGACCAACTACTTCGTCGGACGCCTGCAGCAGGATTTCGATGGCGGAAATACCGTGGTCGGAGGGATCCTCACCGCTACTAACCGCAAACTCGACGGCACCGGCCTCGATGGCTTGCACCGCGAGGCCTATAGCGGAGGGCTCGATGTCGTGCACAAGTGGAAAGACCAACGCTGGGAACTGCGGGGCAACCTGATCTTCAGCGAAGTACAGGGCAGCCAGGAGGCGATCCTGAACACGCAAACCTCCTTCGAACACAACTTCCAACGCCCGGATGCCGACCACCTGGAGGTCGACTCCACCGCCACCTCCCTGCAAGGCTGGGGCGGCACGGTAGCGCTGGGAAAGTTCGGGGGCAACTTTAAATTCCAGGGCGGCGTCACCTGGCGTTCGCCCGGGATGGAGTTCAACGACCTGGGCTTCATGCGAAATGCCGACGAGATCCAGCACTTCCTCTGGGCCGGCTACCGCTGGACCCAGCCCTTCTCCATCTTCCGGCAACTGGGCGTCAACTGGAATGAGTGGGCCTCCTGGGACTTCGGCGGAAATCACCTCTACCAGGGCTTCAATACGAATTTCTTCGCCACGCTGACCAACTTCTGGGGGATCAGTTCCGGACTGAACTACGACGCCAAAGATGTTTCCAATAACGCACTTTTCGGGGGGCCTGCCCTGCGGCGATCGAACGGCCTGGGCAACTGGTTCAACCTCAATTCCGATCCGCGCAAGAAACTGGGCTTCGAATACTTCATGTTCCACTTCTGGGCCTTCGACAAGGGGGTGGATATTCGCGAGTACGGGATCTTCGCCCGGGTGCAGCCGACCAACGCCTTCAATTTCTCCATCGGGCCCTCGATCAATTTCCACGAGCGAGTGATCCAGTACGTGACCGACCTGGAATATGCCGAAGATACGCGTTTCATCGCCGGTACCGTCGACCAGCGCACCCTCAGCCTGACCATCCGACTCAACTACAACATCACTCCCAACCTGACCATCCAATACTACGGTCAGCCCTTTATTTCGCGGGGCCGCTACGACGAGTTCAAATACGCCACCAATACCCTGGCCCGCGAGCTCAGCGATCGCTACTACCAGTACCAGCCGGAAGAGATCTCGTACGACGAGGCGAAGGAGGTCTACTACATCGACGAGCTGGCCGACGGAACCGTCGACTATGAGTTCGAGAACCCCGATTTCAACTTCATCCAGTTCCGCTCCAACCTCGTCGCCCGCTGGGAATACGTGCCCGGATCCGAGCTCTTCCTCGTCTGGACGCAAGGCAATACCGCCTCCGGCAATCCGGCCGACCGGCTCGTGCCCAGCCTGACGGAAAATCTGTTCACCAATCAGGCGCACAATATCTTTCTGGTGAAATGGACGTACCGGTTTCTGTTGTAGAAAAAAGATGAAAGTAGAAAGATAAAAGAGGGCCGTTGCGCAGAGCGCACCGGTCTCTTTTGACTGTCTTTCATCTTTCTACTTTCATCTTTCTACTTCCCCTTAAACATCGTCAACTCCGAGTACCCCTCCAGCTTGTCCTTCTTGTCGTACATCTCCTGGCGGACCATCCCGTAGCCCTCGGCATACCATTCGACGGTGCGGTAGCTCTTTTTGACGAAAGCCACTTTGGTTTCGATCTGCTGGCTCAGGCGATAGCAGTCGAAGGTGCCGGCGGGGGTCGTGATCGATTCCTTGGCCTCGACCTTTCGGTCGGAAACCTGGAATGTCAGGGTCATCAGGCGCATGCCGTTGCTGGAGGCCACGATCTCGGTGAAACCGTCGGGCAGCTTGGCGCCGACCTCCAGGGAAGCGGGGAAGAGCAGTCCATCGCCCGAGATCTCGACCTCCATGC
>JAGQXA010000467.1 GCA_020436865.1 Saprospiraceae bacterium
ATCGACAGGACCCCCAGCGACATGCACCTGAGAAAAATCATGCTGCTCCTGCTCCTCTGGCTCGCCTTCGGGAGTCATGCAACCGGCCAGGAATTCGCCCCCATCGAACCGGAGGGGCCGGAAAAGCCTGAACTGTGGGTCGATTTTTCCATCGAAGGCGGGTTTTACAACCAGGACCTGCGCATCGAACTGTCGAGTCCCGGCGCCCAAATCTACTATACGACCGACGGCAATACGCCCGACCCGCGGGTCGGATCACATAAGTATACCGGCCCGATCGACGTATCGACGACGACTCCGATCCGCGCCATCGCGGTGAAGGATGGCCGGCAAACCAAGCCCATTTCTCATACCTATTTCATTCGGGAGCCGGAGTCGAATTTCCCGGTGGTGTCGATCGTGATCCCCCCGGCAGTGCTGTTTCACCCCGCCTCGGGCCTGTTCGTCAAGGGTCACAACATTGTCGACACGATCTGGAAAATGCCCGGCGCCAACTTTTGGAGCAAGGCGGAGGTGCCGATGAATACGGAGATCTTCGAGGCCGACGGCACCTGCGTCTTCCGCAGCGGGGCCGGCTTCCGGCTGTTCGGGGGCATGAGCCGGCTTTTTCCGCAGAAATCGATCACCATCGTGGCCCGCGACCGCTACGGCCAAAAGCGGATCGACTACCCCATCTTCGGCAAGAAAGGCCTGAAGAAATACAAGTTTCTCGTACTGCGCAACTCGGGCAGTGACTTTGGGAAATCGCATTTTCGCGACGGACTGATGACCAGCCTCGTGGACGACTGGGATATTGACAAACAGGACTACCGTCCGTCGCAGGTGTACATCAACGGGGAATACTGGGGCATCTACAACATCCGCGAAAAGATCAACCGCTACTTCATCGCCGGGCATCACGACGTCGACAAAGACAGCATCGACCTGCTCGAGCATCGCTTCAACCGCAAGACGGGCAGCCGGCGGCATTACCAGCGCCTGCTCGACTTCCTGGATCGCTACAATCTCGACGAGCCCTCCAACTTCACCTACGTGGAATCGCAGATGGAGGTCGACAATTTCCTGAAATACCAGATCGCTCAAATCTACTTCGACAATCAGGATGCCGGTGGCAACATCCGCTTCTGGCGCCCGCAAACGCCGGAAGGCCGTTGGCGGTGGATCCTCTACGATACCGATTGGGGCTTCGGCCTGCACGACGAACAGGCTTTCAAGAACAATAGCCTGGCCTTTCACACCGAACCCGACGGCCCACGTTGGCCCAATCCTCCCTGGAGCACCTTTCTGCTGCGCAAGTTGCTGGAGAACCGCTCGTTCGAAAAGGCCTTTGTCAACCGCTTCTGCGACTACCTCAATACCTCTCTTTCCAGCCGCGTGGTCGAGCAGAAGATCGACGAGTTCCAACTGCGACTAGAACCGGAAATCCCGCGTCACCTGGATCGTTGGCACCTGAGCCTCGATCGCTGGTACGAACAGATCAACCAAATGCGGATCTTTGCCCGGCAACGCCCCGACCATTGCCGAATGCATCTGATGGAAAAATTCGACCTCGGGCGCGAACGAGAGGTGCGCATCGATGTGAGCGAAGGGGGCAAGGTGATCCTGAACCACAACCTCAAACTGAAGGGCGCCGGCTTCGAAGGCAAGTACTTCGAACGCGTGCCGATCCGGCTGCAGGCCGTTCCGCGGCTGGGATACCGCTTTTCGCATTGGGAGGGGATCGATGTGCCGCCCGATGCCGGCGAATTCACCCTGTCGCTGACCGAAAGCGCTTATCATATCCGCGCGGTGTTCGAAAAATACGTACACCCTCTGGCCGGGAAGGTCATGATCAATGAGATCAGCGCCAATAATCGCGAATCGGGCGACTGGATCGAGCTCTACAACTACTCCGACGAAACGGTGCAGATGGGAGATTGGATCTTTACGGACAGGGGCCATGAATTCATGCTGCCCGACGTGACCATCCCGCCCCGCGATTATCTCATCCTCTGCGAAGACTCTAAAGATTTTGTTCAGGTCTTCCCCAAAGCTTACCGCTACATCGGCGATTTCGACTTCGGCCTGAACAAACGTTACGAGCGCCTGGGGCTATTTTCCCCGGAGGGCGCGCTGGTCGACAGCATCATCTACGAGGTGCCGCCCATCGATACGGTTTTCACCATGAATCTCCTTCTGCCTAACCTCGATAACGCCGATTTCGAGAACTGGGAACTGCTCAGGGGCATCGGCACCCCCAACGCCGCCAATCGCTATTACGTAGAAAGTACCATCCAGGCCCGTCGCGAACTCTGGATCGAGATCGGCATCGCCGCCGGCGTCATTCTCCTCTGTATCATGTTGCTGGCACTGAGGGCGATGGGGAAGATTTGAGGGAGAAACAGTGTCAGAGGTTGCAAAGGTGGCAAAGGATACAAAGGCGCCGAAAGGTTCCCCCTCTCTAACAAAGGAATTGGGCGAGCAGGCGGTGGAAATGGTGCACGCAAGGTTCCATGCTGACCGAGAAGCGCCCCCGGTCGTAGTGGCGCGAACGGATGCCCTTTTGCACGCTCTCGACCACGGCTTCGTCTTCCAGTTCGGTTTGGTGCAGTTGAGCTTCGGCCGGCTGCAGGCCGGCGTCGGCGAAGCGGTAAGTGCGGAAACGCACGAGGGTACGATCGGGCGCCAGCGGCTCGACCACGTTGAGCGATAACCCCCAGGGATAGAAGTTGAACATGAGGTTGGGGAACAACCAGAAATAGTAAGCAAACACCCGCTTACCGGCATCCGGATGTCCGGCGGGCGGATCGAAGCAGGGCTGTCCTTCGTCGGCGATGCCCAATTGCAGGTTGCAGTAGGGAAACAGCTCATAGGCATACCGGCTGAAATCCAGGGCCTGGTTCAGAACCGGATGCACGAAGGGAATATGGAAGCCTTCCAGATAGTTGTCGCAATACAGTGCCCAGTGGGCTTGCACAAAGTAGTCTCTCGAGTTTTCGGGATCATAGGTTAGGGTATTGAGCGGCAGCCAGGACAGGCGTTCCCGCATGGGGCGCACCATTTCTTCCAGGCCAACGGTCGGCTGCAAGCTGACCAGGCACAGTCCAAGCCATTCTTCCATCGAAATCTGAGCCAGGTGGTCGCGTTCCCCGGGGAAGTCTTCTACCTCCTGAAAGCCGGGCATGCGGCGGAAGCGCCCGTCGAGATCGAAGCAGCGGCCGTGATAACTGCAGGTCAGCTGGCGATAGCTGCCGGCAGCTTCCACGATCACCTTGGCGCGGTGCGTGCAGACGTTCGATAGGCAGCGAACCGTCCCGTGCCGGTCGCGCGCCAGAAGCAGGGGCTCGTCGAGCACTCCCGGCAAAAGGACAAATGGAACGACCTTTCCCGGAGCATCCACTTCCGCCGCGTCGGCGGCATAATGCCAGGAGGCGGCCCACAGGCGCTCCTTCGCCCGATCGAACCAGGCTGACTCTCGGTAGAATGCCCCCGGCAAGGTATGAGCCTTTCGAATATCGTCGGAGATCTGGAACGGTTCTTTCATAAAGTCAAAGAAAAACAGTTTGAGAATTCGGAGCAACGACCTTTCCCCGGTTTAACTTTTCCTCTTAGCGGATTGTTAGCCCAGATAGATTTGCTTAGATCGCGGAAAGATCAGAACTTTTTTCCATGAAACTGAGAAATAGACTCCTGCCGGGCGGTCGCAAGAAAGAGTTTGAAGACCTGGGCTTCGGCACCAAGATCACCGATTCGGTCGACCGCTTGATCAACCAGAACGGTTCTTTCAATATCGAACGGCGCGGCGCCTGGGCCTGGACGCCCTACCAGTCGCTCGTGGAGATGTCGTGGTCGCAGTTCTTGCTGTTGATCCTGGTTTTCTACGTGAGTGTCAACCTCTTCTTTGCCGCCCTGCACCTGCTGGCCGGGGTCGAGCACATTTCCGGGATCGCATCCGGACACTGGCTGGAGGACCTGGGTGGCGCCTTCTTCTTCAGCGTGCAAACCTTTACGACGGTCGGTTACGGAGCGATGAGCCCGATCGGCTTCCTGTCGAACGTGATCGCCGCCTTCTGCGCCCTGGTCGGATTGATCAGTTTCGCCCTGGCAACCGGGCTCGTATACGCCCGCTTTTCCAAGCCCAAGGCGCAGATACTCTTCAGCCGAAAGGCCCTGATCGCTCCGTATAACGATGGCAAGAGCTTTCAATTCCGCATCGTCAACCGGCGGAGCAACAAGATCATCAACCTCACCGCAAAGGTGACGATGACCTGGGTAGAGCACGACCGGCAGGGAACGCGCCGCCGGCGTTTTGCGGGCTTGCCGCTGGAACGCGATCAGGTGTTCATGTTTCCGCTCAACTGGACGCTGGTACATCCCATTGGCCCCGATAGCCCGTTCTACGATCTGTCGCAAAAAGACCTGGAGGTTCGACATGTCGAAGTGATCGTGTTGATAGAAGGCTACGACGAAACCTTTGCGCAAACCGTCCATGCCAGCAGTTCCTACACCTGGGAAGAGATCTTTTGGAACACTCGTTTCAAACCCATGTATTTCGACGACCGCGACGGGAAAACGGTATTGGAGCTGGACCGGATCGATGAAGTGGAATAGCAGATAAGGGGAAGAGAAGCAGATTTCCGGGGACCGACGGATCCAAGGATCCTTGGATCCGTCGGTCCCCGGGGGATTTCGGGCGGATGTTCCTACTCCGGCTCGAAGCCCAAAATGATATTGAAATCACCGTAGCGGCTGAAGATCGAACCCGTCTCCGGGGCGTTCTTGTCGAAGCCCAGGCCATAGTCGAAGCCGAGCACCCCGAACATCGGCAGGAAGACCCGCAAGCCGATACCGGCCGAGCGCTTGATGTCGAAGGGGTTGAAGTCGCGGAACGACTGCCAGGCATTTCCTCCCTGCGCAAACGCCAGCACGTAGATCGTCGAGTTGGGATTCAGGGAGAGCGGATAGCGCAATTCGGCTGTGAACTTGTCGAAAATGGGCGTCGCCACCGTGCGGCCGTCGATGAAGTTGGCTTCCAGGTCGGAGATCTCATAACCCCGCATGGAGACGATATCGGTGCCGTTGAACTGCCCGAACTGCACGTTGTTGAGTCCGTCGCCACCCAATTGGAAGCGTTCGAAGGGCGACACACCGACATTGTTGTTGTAGGCGCCGATCATGCCGATCTTGGCTTCCGTTTTCAGGGTGAGCTTGCCGACCAGGGTCGTATACCATTCGGCCGTAAAGCGCCATTTGTGATACTCCAGCCAGCGGAAGCGTTCCTGTGCATCGAGCCCCGAGTAATCCTTATTGTTGAACAGCGAATACGGGATCGTGAGCTGAGCCGAAAGGGTAAAGCGCGAGCCTTCCTGTGGGAACAGCGGATTATTGATCGAGCTGCGGGTGATCGACTGGGTGATACTGAAGTTATAGAACTTCCCTTCGGTGACCACCTCACCATTGTCTGTGCGGAACACGCCGCTAAGCCAGTTGTCGAGCGAGAGCGTTTGCAGGTTCAGTGCGGTCGTAGAGATGAAGTTGTCGTCGGGCCATTTCAGTCGCGTTCCCAGGCTCAGGGAGGTGCCGCCGATGGTAAAGCTGCCGAAACCCGAGTCTTCGCGATCGAGGCCATTGGTCAGGATGGTATAGAAGCCGCCGACGGTAAAGGAGTTTGGCTTCTTGCCGCCCAGCCAAGGCTCGGTAAAGGAGATGTTATACGACTGAAAGAAGCGGCCGTTGGTTTGCGCACGCAGCGACAGGCGCTGGCCATCGCCCTGCGGCAAGGGGCTCCAGGCCTCTTTGTTGAAAATGTTGCGCACGGAGAAGTTGTTGAACGACACGCCGAGCGTACCGATCACGCCCCGGCCGGCGCCACCCCATCCGGCGGAGAGTTCGAGCTGATCGGAGGGTTTTTCCTCTACGGTGTATTCGATGTCGACCGTTCCGCGCTGCGGGTTGATGGGGGTGTTGATGCCAAGGGATTCCGGGTTGAAGTAACCCAGGTTGATGATCTCGCGTTGCGAACGGATGATATCGGAGCGCGAGAATTTCTCGCCGGGCAGGGTCCGCAGTTCGCGGCGGATCACGTGTTCGTGCGTGCGGTCGTTGCCCTTGATCACTACCTTGTCGATCGTAGCTTGCGGGCCCTCGAAGATGCGGATCTCGAGGTCGATCGAATCCTCGGCTACGGCCACTTCGATGGGGTCTACCTGGAAGAACAGGTAGCCGTTGTCCATGTAGAGCGTACTGATGTCGCGGCCGTCCTGGCTGAAGCGCAGGCGCGTTTCGAGCAGTTCCTGGTTGTACACCTCGCCTTTGGCAATGCCCAGCACTTCCGAGAGGAAGTCGGATTCGTAGATGGAGTTGCCCTTCCAGGAGATGTTTCGGAAATAGTAGCGATTGCCCTCGTCGACATTGATGTGAATGCGCAAGTCGCCGTCGGGTTCCCGCCAGATGGAGTCGCTGGCGATGGCGGCGTCGCGGAAGCCGATCGTATTGTAATAGGTAATGAGGCTTTTCTTATCTTCTTCGTAGTCGGTGCGAATGAACTTGGAGGAAGCAAAAAGCCGGCTTTTGCGCTTGGTGTCGTCGAGTAGCTTGCGCAGTTTGCGGTCTTTTGCATTGTCGTTGCCGGAAAAAGTAATGTCCTGGATCTTGATGCGATCGCCCTGGTCGACGTCGAAGACCAGGCGCACGGAGTGTACCCGCGACGAATCGGCGATCTCCAGGACGTTCACCTGGGCGTCGAGATAGCCCTTCTTTCGAAAGTAATCGGCGATCGCGGTACTGGCGTTGACCTTGGCATTCTCGGTGACGATCCCGCCCTTGACCAGGTATTTGTTCACTTCTTCGTTGAGGTCGTCATGAGTGGATTTCTTGACGCCCCGGAAGGAGTGTTTGGTGTACCGGGGGCGTTCCTGCACGACGATCTCGAGGAAGACGATATCGCCCAGGGTTTTTTCCTGGAGGATCTGGATGTCGGTGAAAAGCCGAAGGTTCCACAAGGCCTTCATGGCGCGTGGGATGTCGCCGCCGGGGATGCGGATCTTGTCGCCGACGCGGAAGCCGGCGATCGATTTCAGGGCGGTTTCATCGCTGTATTTGGCTCCGGTGACGGTGATCCCGCCGATCTCGTAGTCTTTCGGCTTGGAGTAATCGAAGACGGGGAGCGTATCCGTGATTTGAGCCTGGGCTCCGTGGGACGGTATCAGGAACAGGAGCGCTCCAAAAAGCAAGAGCGAGGAGCATCGGTACATTCTCATTCTACAGCGCATGATTCGTAATGATGGTTTCCGGCGGCCGGTGGCCGGGAAATCGGATTTTTTCAAAGGTTTGCGGTGTGTCCGGCGGTGTTGCGCCCGGACGGCAGGCAGACAACGCGCGAATTTCTTTCACCAAAAATGAGCGGTGGAAGGCCCATAAGGTTGTATGTCTTACACCAATTGTTCACTGATCTTGCCAAACCGACGTTCGCGATGTTGGTAGTCGATAATGGCCTGGTAGAGATCGTCTTTCCGGAAGTCGGGCCAATACGTAGGGGTAAAATAGAGTTCCGAGTAGGCGATCTGCCAGAGGAGGAAGTTGCTGATGCGGGTTTCGCCGCTGGTGCGGATCAACAGTTCAGGATCGGGCATGCCGCTGGTGTTCAGGGCATTAGCGAAAATATTCTCGTCGATGCTGTCAGCCGACAGGAGGCCCGCCTCGACCTGTTGGGCCAGGTCGCGTACCGCTTTCATGATCTCCCATTTCGCGCTGTAATTCAAGGCCAGCACCAGGTTCATGCGTTGGTTGTTGCGGGTGTCTTCCATGCCTTGCCGCAGCGCGCGGGAGCTCTTGGCGGGCAGTTTGTCGAGATCGCCGATGGCCAGCAGGCGGATATTGTTTTCGTTCAAGGTGTTGATCTCCGCCTGGATCGTCTCTACGAGGAGGGTCATCAAGGCGTTGATCTCGAGTTTAGGCCGGTTCCAGTTTTCGGTGGAAAAGGCATAGAGGGTCAGGTATTCGATGCCGAGTTCGGC
>JAGQXA010000468.1 GCA_020436865.1 Saprospiraceae bacterium
ATCCTTCATGCCAATGCCGTGATCGGCAGCGACGGGTTCGGCTTTGCCCCCCAGCCGGATGGGTCCTTTCGCAAGGTGGCCCAGATCGGTAGCGTGGAGATCGACGACGATGTGGAAATCGGCGCGAACACCACCATCGACCGGGCAACCATGGGGGCGACCCGCATTGGAAAGGGGGTCAAACTGGACAACCTGATCCATGTCGCCCATAACGTAGAGATCGGAGCGAACACGGTGATCGCCGCCCAGGCAGGCATTGCCGGCAGCACGCGCATCGGCGCAGGCGTGCAGGTGGGCGGACAGGCCGGATTTGTGGGCCACATCCAGGTTGCCGACGGCGCCCGCATTCAGGCCCAGAGCGGCGTAGCCCGTTCGATCCGGGAGCCCGATGCAGCCGTATACGGATCACCCGCCATCGCTTACAACGACTATTTGCGGTCGTACGCCGTGTTCAAGAAATTGCCCGAATTGCAGCGGCGCATCCTTGAACTGGAGCGCAAACTGGCCGAACGATAAGGTCAGCCCGCCCGCGGGCGGTGGCCGTCATCCAGACCATTTTTTCGCATTACCTTTGCCCAAAAGAGCAGCCAGATCTATGAATTTGAATCAGCAAACGATTAAGAAAACGGTATCGGTAGAAGGCACCGGCCTTCATACCGGCAAATCGGTAACGCTGACATTCCACCCCGCGCCGGTCAACCACGGGATCAAGTTTCAGCGGGTCGACCTGGAGGATCAGCCCGTGATCAAGGCCGACGTCAGTCGCGTGATCTCGACCTTCCGGGGTACGACCCTGAAGAAAGACCACGCCCAGGTCAGCACCGTCGAGCATACCTTGTCGGCCTTGTCGGGGATGGGTATCGACAACGTCCTGATCGAGATCGACGGACCGGAGGCGCCTATTCTCGACGGCAGTTCGAATTCCTTTGTGCAGGTGTTGGAAGAGGCTGGCGTAGAAGAGCAGAACGCGCCGCGCGAGTACTTCGAGGTCACCGAGCCCATTTCCTACAAAGACGAAGTGACCGGTACGGAAATGCTGGCGCTACCGGCCGATGAGTTTCAGATCACGACCCTCATCGATTTCGACTCGCCCGTGCTCGGCCAGCAGTACGCCTCTTTGCTTTCGCTCAGGGACTACCGCAACGAGATCGCGCCTTCGCGCACGTTCGTCTTTTTGCACGAGCTCGACAACCTCATCAATCACAATCTCATCAAAGGGGGCAACCTCGACAACGCCCTGGTCATCGTCGACCGCCTGATGAGCCAGGAAGAACTGGACCTGCTGGCCAAGAAGCTCGGCCGGCCGAGCGTCAAGGTCGAAAAGGAAGGGATCCTGAATACGGCCGCTCTGAAATTTCAGAACGAGCCCGCCCGTCATAAACTGCTCGACGTGATCGGCGACCTGACCCTGGTCGGCGTGCCGATCAAGGGCAAGATCGTGGCGACCAAGCCGGGGCATACCGCTAATATCGAATTCGCCAAGATCCTCAAGCGGCATCATCTCGAACAGCGCAAACTGCGCGGCAAACCCAAGTACGATCCGAATCAGGAAGTGCTGTACGACGTCATGGAGATCGCCGAACTATTGCCTCACCGCTACCCCTTCCTGCTGGTCGACAAGATCATCGAACTATCGGATCAGCATGTGGTAGGCATTAAGAACGTGACCTTCAACGAGAGCTTCTTTCAGGGGCATTTTCCGGGCAATCCGGTTTTTCCCGGGGTGCTGCAGATCGAGGCGCTGGCCCAAACCGGCGGCATCCTGGCGCTTTCGCAGCAGGAGGAGCCCGGCAGTTGGGATACCTATTTCATAAAGATCGACAATACCAAGTTCAAGAATAAGGTCGTGCCCGGCGATACCCTCATCCTGAAGATGGAACTGACCGCCCCGATCCGCAGGGGGATCGTCCAGATGTACGGCACGGCCTACGTGGGGAACAAGATCACCGCCGAAGGCGAATTGACCGCCCAGATCATCAAGCGCGGCAAGCCCGAAGGAGCGGAAGCCGGCGAGTGATTGCCCGCACTACCCAAGAACCAGGTTCGTTTTGCCATCGGTAGGAGTGGAGCACTTCCCATTGTCCGGAGCGCTCCGGACAGGGGATCAACAACAGAATTATGCAGTACAACGGACTGAGACATATTCATCCTGAGGCAAGGATCGGAAACAACGTCACCATCGAGCCTTTCGTCAATATCGGCCGCGATGTCGAGATCGGCGACGGCACCTGGATCGGGTCCAATGTGTGTATCATGGACGGGGCCCGCATCGGCCGGAATTGCAAGATCTTTCCGGGGGCGATCATCGGCGCCATCCCACAGGACCTGAAGTTCTCCGGCGAATACTCTACGCTCGAGATCGGCAATGACGTGACTATCCGCGAATACTGCACGCTCAACCGCGGTACCAAAGCCAACCATCGCACGATCATCGCAGACCATTCCCTCCTGATGGCCTACGTGCACGTGGCCCACGATTGCCTGATCGGCAAACATTGCGTACTGGCCAACAACGTCACCCTGGCCGGCCATATCGAGATCGGCGATTGGGCGGTGCTCGGGGGCTTGGTCGCCGTTCATCAGTTCGTCAAGATCGGCCAGCACGCCATGGTCGGCGGCGGCTCCCTGGTGCGCAAAGATATTCCCCCCTTCGTAAAAGCGGCCCGCGAACCGCTTTCATATGCCGGGATCAACTCTATCGGTCTGAAACGCCGCGGCTTCACGGCCGAACAGATCCGCACGATCCAGGACGTCTATCGCATCCTCTTTATCAAGGGGTATAACACCAGCCAGGCCGTCGAACTCATCCGGACCAAGGTGGAGGCTACGCCCGAACGCGACCACGTGCTCGACTTTCTGCTCAACTCCTCCCGCGGCATCATGAAAGGGTTCCGGCACCTCAACGGTAGCAAGCTCAAGTCATGACCATCGAACTCGAACAAGTGGCGAAGCGCTACCGGATGGAGTGGATCTTCCGCGGCCTTTCCTTTTCTTTTTCTCCGGAACATCGGTACGCGATCACCGGGCACAACGGCTCGGGCAAATCGACCCTGCTGCGCCTCCTGTCCGGGCATCTGTCGCCGACCAAAGGGCGGGTCCGTTTTTCCCGGCAAGGGAAACCGCTGGAGGCCGATGGGCTTTACCGCTACGTCAGCTATGCGGCGCCCTATATCGAACTGGTGGAAGAGTATACCATGCGGGAAATTCTGGGCTTTCAGCAGCGGTTCAAGCCCTTCGCTTTCGGGCTGACGACGCCGGCCATCATCGAGCGGCTGAACCTGCCGAAAGCGGCCGACAAGGAAGTGCGCTATTTTTCGTCGGGCATGAAGCAGCGCCTGAAACTGGCCCTCGCCATTTGCGCCGATACTCCGCTCCTGCTCCTCGACGAACCCACGACCAACCTCGACGCCGAAGGCGCACAGTGGTATCGCGACCTGCTCGCCGACTTCGGGAAGGATCGCCTCCTCGTCATCGCCTCCAATGTCGAGGCGGATCTGGCCGACTGCGACCGCAGCCTCCATGTGCCGGATTATAAGTGATCTTGGATGTTGGTCACCCTTTCAACCTTTGTATCCTTTTCACCCTCTTAGTCCACAAACTTATACCCTACGCCCCGGATCGACTGAAAGAACTTCGGGTTGCGCGGATCTTCCTCGAAGTATTTCCGGAAGGAGAGGATGAAGTTGTCGATGGTGCGGGTAGAGGGGTAGACGTCGTAGCCCCAGACCGACTGCAGGATCTGCTGGCGCGACACCACCTCGTTCTTGCGGTCGATCAGCAGTTTGAGCAGCATGGCTTCTTTTTTGGTGAGCGTGAACTTGCCCGGATTGCCTTCGGCTTCGAACGTGATGAAGTTGACGCGGTTGTTGCCGAACACATAAACGTCGGGCCCCTGGCCGGTAGACCGGCTGCTGCGCTTGAGCAGGTTTTGCACCCGGAGCAGCAGTTCCTCGAGGTTGAAAGGTTTGGTGAGGTAATCGTCGGCCCCTTTCTTCAGGCCGGTAATGCGGTCGAGGGCCGTGTCTTTGGCGGTCAGGAAGATGATCGGCACCTCCATGTCGGTCAGACGGATCTGCTCGCAGATCTGGAACCCGTCGAGCTCGGGGAGCATGACGTCGAGCACGAGCAGGTCGAAATGCTGCTCGCTGTGGAACTTCAGCGCCTGTCGGCCGGTACCGGCCGCTACGACTTCGTAGCCCTCCATCTCCAGGTTCAGCTTGATGACGTCGCGAAGGTTTTCCTCGTCTTCTACCAGTAGTATCCTCATGAAATGTCGGTTGATTGGTTGGTTGATTAGTTTATTGGGTTATTGGGTTATTGGGTTATTGGGTTATTGGGTCCAATGGTCCTTCGCCCCTCTAACCCCTTTCACCCTCTGTCACCTCTGCCACCTTTGTCACTTCTGCCACCTTTGTAACCTCTGTAACCTCTGTATCCTTTGTCCCCCTTAAACAGGTATCCAGATCCGGAAGATCGTACCCTGCGGCTGATTGTCGCTCACTTCGATGCGGCCGTGGTGGGCTAGCACGATCTGGCGTACAATATACAAACCCAGTCCGGTACCTTTGGTTTTCCGGGTGTCTTCATTTCCGACCCGGTAGAATTTGTCGAAGATCCGCTCTTTTTCCCGTTCGGGGATGCCGATGCCTTGGTCGGCGACGGCGAAGAGCACTTCCCGGTTGTCGCGGCTCAATTCGAGGGCGATCCTGGCCGGGCCTTCCGAGTATTTGATCGCATTCTCGATCAGGTTCTGTATGACGGAGGTGAGTCCGAGGCGGTCGGCCCGGGGAAGCAGGACGGCCTCTTCGGTTTGCAGATGCAGGTGGGCGCCGGGAAAGCGCCGTTCCATGCTATCGGCGACCTCGCGCAGCAACTGAGTCAGGTCGACCTCTTCGAATACCGGGCGGTAGGCCGTTTCCAGCCGGGCGGACAGCAGCAGATCGTTGACCAGTTTGTTGAGCCGGTCGACTTCCTTGATGGCCGAATCCTGCAGCTGGTCGGCCTTGTCGGCCGGTAGTTGGCGTTTGCGCAAGGTTTCCAGGACCAGGCGGATCGAGGCGATGGGGGATTTCAGCTCGTGGGTGATCGAAAGCAGGAAATTGCGGCGCTGGCGGGTCGCCAGGATCTCCTTGTTATAGCCCCGGTTGATGAGCCAGATGCCGATGATCAGGGTGACGACGAAAACGGCGGCTTCTCCGAGGATCATCCACTCCTGCCGGTAGTACTTGTCCTGCAAGGCCAGGTAGGGCGGCGACTGGAGGAAGGCCTCTTCGGTCGGGTACCGGCCTTCGGCCGCCGTAACCAGTTGCAGCAGTTCGGCCTTGGCGCGAAAGGCGTCGCGGTTCTTGATAAACAGCAGTACCGACCACCAGGTGAAGGCCAGGATCAGGTAGAGGATGACGGCGTATGACAACATCCGGAGGCGGGAATATTTTTTCATAGGTGGCCGATTGAGGGAAGACCGTAAATTCCCCGTTGGTGATCGCAAAGGTAGCGGCGAAGTTACGGAAAGGAGGAAAAATAGTAAATTTGAGAGGATCTCCGGACGCACCTACTCAAATGGGTGGTTTTATTCGACC
>JAGQXA010000469.1 GCA_020436865.1 Saprospiraceae bacterium
CCCCGTTCCTGATAGATGCGGATCTGTTGCACCTTGATCATCATCGAGAGCAGGCGATACAAGGTGGCGATGGTGGCGATCAGCACGATGGCGGTGAACCCCAGCAAGAGATAGGACGCCAGCCCCTGATAGAAACCGGCCTCTCCGGCCTGCCCGGCGGCGTTCTGCGCATGCACATCGGCGGCCAGGGCCAGCAGCGGCAGGAGAAGAGGGAAAAGATATTTGGATCGCTTATTTTTCATAACCTGAAATTTCTAGGGATTGATGGAATTGTTCAGTTCACGGCAGCCCGCCCGTTTGGCTGGGGCGCTTCTTCCTCCAGCGGCAGGTTGGCCATGTGATCGATGAAATCCTTGTCGCGGCGGAAGATGACGTACAGGCTGACCCCGAAGACCGTAAAGAAGGTGAGCAGGGCGAAGATGGCCATCCAGTTGATGTCGCCGGCACTTTCCAGAATATATTTGAACATCGTTTTTTCGTTTTTCAGGAGTGGGGAGTGAGAGCGAAGCTCTCATCTCCCACGTCCCGTATTTCAAATCTAATTCCCGGCTTGCGGCACCGGTTGGATATCCGTTCCCAGCCGTTGCAGGTAGGCGATCAGGGCGATGATCTCTTTTTGTTCGAGGTTCTCGCCTTCCACGCCTTCGGCCCGCAGTTGGTCGGCTACGATCTTGGCCTGTTTTTCCAGGTCTTCCAGAGCGATCTCTTCATACCCTTCCGGGTAAGGAGTGCCCAGGGTGCGCAACACGCTGATCTTCTTCGCGATCTGCGAGGCGTTCAGGTCGTCGCTGATCAGCCAGGGGTAGGGCGGCATGAGCGAGCCCGGCGACATGCTGGTCGGATCGTACATGTGGTTGTAGTGCCAGCTGTTGTTGTACTTGCCGCCGACGCGGTGCAGGTCGGGACCGGTGCGCTTCGAACCCCAGAGGAAGGGGCGGTCGTAGATGAACTCACCGGAAAGCGAGTACTGCATGTCGTTCGGGTCGTAGCGGACGACCTCCGAGCGGAACGGGCGGATCATCTGCGAGTGGCAGCCGAGGCAGCCTTCGCGGATGTAGAGATCGCGTCCGGCCAGTTCGAGCGGTGTATAGGGCTGTACCGATTCGATCTTCGGCACGTTATCGTCGACGAGCATCATCGGGAAGATCTCGACCAAACCGCCGATCAGGATCAATACGGTGGAGGCCAGCAACATCTGGATGGGCTTGCGTTCCAGCCACTTGTGCCAGTATTCGCCCTTGTGGGCCACGTAGACCTCCCGCGCAGGCGCTTCAGCCGGTTCGTTGGCAATGAAGTTGCCGGTGCGTACGGTCTTGTACAGGTTATAGACCATCATGAACACCCCGATCAGGTAGAGCGAGCCGCCCAGGGCGCGCATGGCGTACATCGGGATCAGTTGCGTAACCGTTTCCAGGAAGTTCGGATAGGCCAGGAAGCCGTCGGGCGTAAATTGCTTCCACATCAGACTTTGCGTCCAGCCGGCCCAATAGAGCGGGATGGCGTAGAAAAGGATGCCCAGCGTGCCGATCCAGAAGTGGGAGTTGGCCAGTTTGACCGAGTAGAGCTTCGTATCGAAGATCCGCGGCAAGAGCCAGTAGAGGATGCCGAAGGTCAGGAAGCCGTTCCAGCCCAGCGTGCCGATGTGCACGTGGCCGATCGTCCAGTCGGTATAGTGGCTGATGGCGTTGATCGATTTTATCGATAGCATCGGTCCTTCGAAGGTAGCCATACCGTAAGCGGTGACGGCCACCACCATGAACTTCAGGATGGGGTCGGTGCGCACGCGGTCCCAGGCGCCCCGCAGGGTCAGCAGGCCGTTGAGCATACCCCCCCAGGAGGGAGCGATGAGCATGATGGAAAAGACCGTTCCCAGTGATTGCGCCCAGTCGGGCAACGAGGTGTAGAGCAAGTGGTGCGGTCCGGCCCAGATGTAGATAAAAATAAGCGCCCAGAAGTGGATGATCGACAGGCGATAGGAGAATACCGGGCGGTTGGCTGCCTTTGGCAGGAAGTAGTACATCAGGCCCAGATAGGGGGTGGTGAGGAAAAATGCCACGGCGTTGTGGCCGTACCACCACTGGACCAACGCGTCTTGTACGCCGGCGAAAACCGGGTAGCTCTTCCACATGCCGACCGGCAATTCCAGGTTGTTGAAAATGTGGAGCACGGTGACGGTCACCCAGGTGGCGATGTAGAACCAGATCGCCACATAGAGGTGATTTTCCCTCCGCTTGAGAATGGTGCCGAACATATTGATGCCGAATACCACCCAAACAAGGGCGATGGCAATGTCGATGGGCCATTCCAGCTCGGCGTACTCGTGCGCGCTGGTAATGCCTAACGGCAGGGTGATCGCGGCTGCGAGGATGATGGCCTGCCAACCCCAGAAATGGATGTTGCTCAGCAGGTCGCTGAACATCCGGGCTTTTAACAAGCGCTGAAGAGAGTAGTAAACCCCCATGAAAATGCCATTTCCGACAAAGGCGAAAATGGCGGCATTTGTGTGCAACGGCCGGATCCGGCCGTAGGTCGTGTACGGCAGGTCCATGTTCAGGGAGGGAAAGATCAACTGCAGGGCAGCAATCAACCCCACCAGCATGCCGATGACGCCAAAGACGATGCTTGCATAGGCAAACTTTCTGACAATGGCGTTGTCATAACTGAATTGTTCTAGCTTCGCCATAAACTTAGATCATTTAAGAGTTTTGTTTTTTCGTTTGTTTGTCGTCGAATAACATCCGCACCGACGGAGTATAGTCGTCGTCGTATTGTCCTGACCGAACTGCCCAGAAGAAGGCGAGCAGGAAGCCGATGGCGACGATCAGGCTGATGCCGATGAGAAGGAATATGATCTTCATGTGAGTGGGTGTTTTTCAACAAAATATGCGAACAAAATTATCGTCCGTCCCGCCACGCCCGGATGACGATCATCAGCCGGCGGAGTGATTTTTGTCATTTTTCCCATCCAGCCCCATCCGCCAGGCCAGCAGATTGCTCGACAATACGCCGAATACGACGATCGTGATCGAACTGGCCGGCATCAAGATCGCCGCGATCACCGGCGAGAGAGTCGCCTGCACCGCGAAGCTCAACCCGACGATATTGTAGATCAGGGCCAGCCCGTAGGCGCCGTAGACCAGGCGAATGCTGCGCCGGGCGAACAGCAGGAACTGCGGCAGCGACCGGAAGCGGTCGGCCGCCAGGATTGCGTCGCTGGCCGGCGTGAAGTTGTTGGTGTCGTCGGAAAGCACGATGCCGACATCGCTGCGCTTCAAGGCGCCGGCGTCGTTCAGGCCGTCGCCGAGCATCATGACCTTCTCGCCCGACTCCTGCAACTGACGAATGAATTCCAGTTTGTCGGCCGGGCTCTGCTCGAAGCGCAGGGCCTGCGCTTCGCCGAAA
>JAGQXA010000470.1 GCA_020436865.1 Saprospiraceae bacterium
CGGAAATATCTGGCCCTGATCGTTCCCTTCGTAGCGTTGTGGATCAGCAACCTGTTGCTCGACAACCTGATCTACGCCCAATATTACGAAGGTTTTGTCTGGGTCAGCAACCCGGCCGTATTTATCGCCTTCGCGCTGATCGTGCTGGTTGGTTGGGGCCTGCTGAAAAAAGTCACGCTCGGTCGCCTCCTCGGCTCGAGTCTGAGCGCCTCGGCGATCTTTTTCATAGTGTCCAATTTCGGCTCCTGGCTGGATTCCGGGATCTATCCCCGGACCTGGGATGGGCTGGTCGCTTGTTATGTGGCCGCCGTTCCCTTTTTCCAGAACACCCTTGCGGGCGACCTGTTCTATGTGGCCGTTCTTTTCGGCAGTTACGAACTGGTTCGGCGTACCTGGCCGAAATTGGCCCTGCACAAGGCTGCAGATCAGGCCTGAACGATGCCGGAAAGCAGTCTGAAACCAGATCGGCAGAAAACCGAGCTAGTCGAGGGGGAGGATTATTACCTCGAGCAAGGGCGTTATGTCTTCACCGAGTCCTTCCTGAAAAAGCGCGGTTATTGTTGTCAGAGCGGCTGCCGGCACTGCCCTTATGGTTTCCGGAAGCCGGTTTTGCCGGTCAAAAAAGATTGAGTAATTCCTCCTTCTTACTGCGAGCCACGGGGATGTTCATCTTGTTCGACATGATCAGGTAGCCCCCGTCAGTGCGCACATACTCCTTGATATGGCGTAAGTTCACCAGATGAGAATGGTGTGTCCGAAAGAAATTGAAGCCGGTGAGGAGTTCCTCGAATTCTTTCAGGGTCCGGGAGAGCAGCTTGCGGCGCCCGTCGGCAAGGAACACCTGGGTGTAATTACTATCGGAGGTGCAGACGATGATCGCGGAAGGCTCTACGAATTCAATGCTTTCTTTCGTTGCCAGCGCGATCCGCATCGGGCGGCCCTTGATCTCCTCGCGAATATTACTGAACAACACCTCCAACTGCGTGGCGTTCATTCCACTTCCCCCTTTGCGACGGTACTTTTCGACGGCCTCCTTGAGTTCCGCGTTCTGGATGGGTTTGAGCAGGTAATCAAGGGCGCTGAACTTGATCGCCCGGATCCCAAACTCGTCGTAGGCCGTCGTGAAGATCACCTCGAAGGCGATCTGGTCTCCCAATTCTTCTAACAGCTCGAAGCCGTTGAGGCGCGGCATTTCCACGTCGAGGAACAAGAGGTCGGGCGGATCTCGTTTCAGGTGTTCCAAACCTTTAACCGGGTCGGTATACTCTCCGGCAAGTTGGATCTCGGGGCAATACCGTTCGAGCTTCCAGCGGAGAGTGGAAACAGAATGTTGTTCGTCGTCGATGACAACAGCGGTGATCTTGGCGTCTGGCATATCTTGTTCTTGTCCGTCGAATCTACTATTCAATTTACTGATTTTTGCGGAGAAAAGGAAAAACCGGGCCGCGACCGATCGCCGCGCACCCGGACAAGGTGGTAACCTGAAAACAATTCTTACAGCACGGAAGTGGAGAGCGGCACATCGGCCCATTGCCAGGCTGCCTTGAAACGCGCCCGCACCTCCTTGGCCTCCTCTTTTCTGCCCTGCTTTTCGAGAGCCACTGCCAAGCCGGCCAGCGCCCAGCCGTTCTCGGGAAATTCAGCCAGGTCTTCCAGATAGGTCTTTTCCGCCGAACTCCAGTCGCTTTGTTCCAGCAACACAGCGCCGAGCAAGTGCCTTACCGGGAAGAACCAGTCCGGCGGCTCGTTATAGGCCAGCCGATCCTCAATAGCCACGGCCTTTTCCAACAAGACCACCGCTTCGGAAAGATCTCCGCGCTGGCGGGCGATGTTGCCGGCCAGCATATAGCTCCCGATCTGCATGAGATCGCGGCCGTTGTTCAGATCCCAGACCGTGATGGCCTCGATTGCCGGATCCTCCAGCAATTCGTCGACAACTGCCAGGGTGGCCTCGGCCTCCTCGAGTCGGTTCAGGCCGGCCAGGGCCATGCCTCGTGCGTATTGCCAAACTGCCAGGGGGTACTTCAAGCTATCGGCCGGGCGTGGTTCGTTCAGGATCTCTTCCCATTGGGCAAACTTGACCATCACATGCCAGGGCATCGAATAGTAGTGTTGCAAGGTACCCCAGCCCGGCTCCAGCATGCGTTCCTTGTCGGTCGCGTAGGCCACTTCCCGCGCCGCTTCCACAGCCCGTATCCCCTGTCCTTCCAGGGCGGCCGTGGCCGCCAAGAAGTGCCAGTTGTGCGGATAGAGGCCAAGGGGGTATACTCCGGCGGCATGACAAGCGGTGAAGTAGGTGCTGTCGACCAATACGGCCCGCTCGTTAGCCAGAACCCCCTTGTGATAATGGCCGGTTCGGATGTAGATATGCGAGGGCATGTGCACGAGGTGGCCGGCCCCGGGTACGCGTTCTGCAAGCATGTCTGCCGCAGGCAGTCCACGCTCAGGTTCCAGACTTGCCTCGATCGCGTGGATGTAGAAGTGCGCGGCAGCAGGATGTGTCGAATCACGGGATAGCACCCCTTCCAGGATCGAGGTGATCTGAGGCGTCCAGGACTTGGGCAGGCCGGTCTTTCGTTCCCACAGGTCCCAGGGGTGCAGGTCCATGATCGATTCCGCCCACATGGCGGCAATGTCGAGATCGTCGGGGAATTGCCGGGAAAGTTCTCCAAGAGCTTCGGAATAGGCTGCGTAGTAAGGTGTTGGCTCGGTTTCCTTGTTGGGGGGATAGCGCTTCGACAGGGCCTTGATCAATCCCTGTTCTTTCTGCCCGGCCCGGTCGATCAGGAGATTGGCCTGCGCCAGTGCTTCGCGAGCCATCGGCAGCACTTCTTCGTCCATGCCGGCGTTGTAGTTTGGTCCCAGGACGTAGGCCAGTCCCCAGTAGCACATGGCGCATTCAGGGTCGCGACGGGCACATTCCCGGAAGGAGCGCGCCGCTTCGGCATGGTTGAAACCATAGGCCAGTATCAGGCCTTGGTTGAAATACTTTTGGGCCATCTCCGAACCGGTTTGGATCGGATACTCGTAAACGTCCAGGCCCTCGAACAGGGGCACATAACTTCCGTCATTGCCGGGTTCGGTGACCCACACGAGGTTGACCGGGCCGCAGAGTACCGGGCCGGCGGCCGGACGGTCATCCTGCGCGGTAGCGCGCTCGGCCGGACGGCCGCAACTACTAAAGAGCCCTAGTGTAAGGAGGATAAAAAACAAGATCGGATTCATTGGGTGTGATTTGGTGATCGATGTGGCGCAAAGGTAGGCCGGGCGGCTGCGCAATTCAACGGCAGTTGATCGGTTGGTCGTTTTCTTGAGTAGTTGGCCGTTGATCCTTAGCGGGCGCTCAATCGATGGGGATTACGAGCTCGACGCGGGTACCGAGGGCATTCCCCAGTTCGTCCTTCAGGTCAATAATGCGTACGGAAGCCTCGGTACCGTAAAGTTGGTTGAGGAGGCCGATCCGGTCTTGCGTGATCTGCATGCCCATCGATTTGCGGCGCAGAGCCGACTTCGAACGCAGTTGCCGGGCGGCCTCTCGACCGACGCCGTTATCTTGCACCACACAATGCAAGTATCCGTCGCGGGCGGTGAGGATCAGGTCGAGCTGCCCCCTACCCTCTTTTTGCATCAGCCCATGCCAGACGGCATTCTCCACAAATGGCTGCAATAACATCGGAGGAATTTCGATCTGCTCGATAGGCAGGTCTTTCGACACCTGTACCTGATAGTCGAACCCTCCTTCGAAACGCAGACTTTCCATCTCCAGATATAGCCGCAGAGCTTCCAGGTCGAGCTTGAGCGGCACCTTCTCGGAACGCGAATTGGACAAGATCAATCGGATCAGCCGGGAAAAACGATTGAGGTAATCGGACGCTTTTTCCGTTTCGTTCTGGAGAATGTAATAATCGATCGAGTTCAGGGAGTTGAAGACAAAATGAGGGTTCATCTGTGCGCGCAGAGCATTCATTTCCACATCGGCCAGCTTGCGCTCGAAGTCTGCCTTGATCGAAGCCTCGCGCCGCACCGTCCGAAGCCGCGACAAATAAACGGCGTAAGCGCTGCCTAGCAGTAACAGCACGGCTAACGATCTGGCCCAGAGAGTCTTCCACCACGGAATGTCGACCTGCACGAGCCACTCGGTCGCCGGTTCGCTCCACCAGCCTTCGTTGTTGACGGCCATGAGCTGAAAGCGATAGACGCCGCCCGGCACATTGGTATAGTTCGCCTGGGGTAAACTGGTCGAGATCCAGCGTTCGTCAAAGCCCATCAGGCGGTAGCGGTAGCCGACCCTGTCCGGCAGGGTGAAGCAGAGCGACGACCAATCCAGGGTAAAGAAATTCTCGTGGGGTTGTAGGTGGATGCCTGTCAGGTGACTGGGAGCGACAGTAAGGGCTAGCGGCTCGCCGAAGACCTTCAGGCCGGTCAGGTAGGGCCTGGGCAGCTCGCGGTTGACCTTCAGACTATCCGGATGAAAGAAAGTGATGGCCTTGCGGTGCCCTACCGCTACCTCTCCGTTCGGCAGCAGTTCCATGTGGTCGATCTCTTCCGGAAGCCCGTAACCAAAGTCGATCTGACGGCTAGCGCCACTAAGTGGGTTCCAGTTCTCCAGCCCCCTTTCGTTGATCACCCACAATCGGCCTTTCTTGTCCTTGAGCAGAAAACGAACCATTTCCGAACGAATCCCCTCTCGCCGCCCCAGCATACGCTGGATTCCCTGTTCCGGATGGACCGGGTCGAGCAGACCTACGGCCGATTGGTTGCCGGTTCCACCGCTGAGATAGATCAGGCCTTCCGGGCCTTCGACAAAGTTAGTGACGGTCTGGAAGGTGTTGCTCGCGCCAACCTCATAGGGAAAGTTCAGGAAGGTATCCCGATCGCGAAGGTATACGCTAAACCCCTCTCTGGCACGCAACCAGATGTTCTGCCGGTGGTCGACGAGCAAGCGTCGCAGAGCTGTGGAATGCCCTGGCGAACGGGGATCCTCCAGTTCCTTCTGATAGATGCGGCTGCGGCCGCTTTGGGGATCCAGGCGGGCCAGACCGTGTACGAAGCTCGTGATCCAGATCTCTCCCGCACTATCCTGCGCCATGAACTGATGGTACGGATTCTCTCCAAAGGGCTGCCAGCGGTAGTCTAGCAGGCGGCTCCCATCGGCCGAAAGCCGGTAAAGCCGGTCTTCCGCCAGTACCAGCAGATCTCCTTCTTGCGTAAAGAGTATGTCCCATATCTGCAACTCGCCCTCGGGATATTCCCGTTCCGGAGAAATGGCGGTCCACCGCTCCCGGCGCCGGTCGAAGCGATAAAGGCCGTCGCCCGATTGCACGGCTACATAAAATACCTCGGGATCTTCGGGATCGGCCAATACGCGCCGGCAGATGTACCAGGATTCGTCGAAAGGATCGGCCAAGCGGTAGGTGGAAAACTGACCCAACACGGGATCGAACACCACCACTCCTTCCTCCACCGAACCCCAAATCCGCCGGTCACGATCCAGCAACATGCCGGCGAAAAAGGCGCCGCGGCGCGGATCGTTCTTCAGCCGCCGGCGAATTTGCCCCGAATCGAGATCGAGTTCCAGCAATCCCCAGCTACAGTTGGCCCAGAGCAGGCCCGGACCGGGTTGGTAGAATCTGCGCACCGACCACACCTCCGGCGCCTCCGGTAAGTGAACCGCCACTTCGGACAGCGAATCGGCAGCCAGGTCGAGCACATACAGCCCTCTACCCCAACTGCCCCAAAAGAGCCTGCCGTCGGTAGTCGGATACACCTCCCGCAAGGAATTGATCACCCGCTCATCAGACTTATCTTCGTACTCGAAGTAATAGTGTTTAAACGACTCTTTTTCAGCATTAAACAAAAGGCATCCATGCTGTGTTGCGATCCACAACTGGTCGGGGTCGAGCGGATCGACAGCCAGGTCGGTGACGGTGTTCATGAGAACGGTCACCGGGTCGGAAAGATCGAGATTGACCGGATAATGGCGAAAACCCTGTCGGTCGGGAAGGACGCGGGCAATCCCGGCGCCGTTGGTGCCCAGCCAAAGGTTGCCGGCCGGGTCGGTGGTGAGCACATTGACCCGGTTCATGGGCAGGGAAAGCGGATCGCCGGGGTCCGGCAAAAAGCTCTCAGCGCATTCGGTCTTCAGATCGAAATAGGCCAATCCATTGAACGTTCCCATCCACAGACCTTGTCCGTCGCGGCTACATTCCAGGGCGAGTATGGCGTCGCTCGGGATTGAGGAGGGATCGTCGGGATCGTGGCGAAAGACCTTCATCTGTTGCCCGTCGAAGCGAACCAGGCCGTCGAAGGTGGCCATCCACAGAAACCCCATCGAATCCTGCACCATATCCGCGACAAAATCGTCGGGTAAGCCGTCGGCCTCGGTGATCAGGCGACCCTTTTGGAAAAGCCGCTGCTGCGCAGTCGCCGAATGGCCCATAGTCGACAAGGCGAGAAGGCCGGCGATCAACGCACGGCAAAGATGGAGGAACGGGGGAACGGTGCTCATGATCGAATAAACTTAAGACGAAGATCGATCCGCGGCGCACTAAACGAGCCCCCGACACCTTTCTTGAGCGCTCGGTCGTTCTCTCTGAGCCGGCGGTAAAGATCAGTCTTGTTCGGCCGGATATTCGACCCGCACGTGATTGATGCTGCGCAGCCGCTGCCGAAAGACCGTCTTGCATTTCTCCAATTCCTCAAAGGTCATTTCGGAGCCTTCCAGTTGTCCCTGGGAGATCTTGCCGCCGATGATCTTATCGACCAGCTCGTCGATGTCTTGCCCGGTCGGATTCTTCAGGCTCTTGGAAGCGGCCTCCAGCGAATCGGCCATCATCAGAATGGTTTCCTCCTTCGTCGTCGGCTTGGGTCCGGGATAGCGGAAGATCTGATCGTCGAATTCAGTGCCCGGATTTTCCTGTACGTAATTGCGGTAGAAGTACTCCACCCGGGTCGTGCCGTGATGCGTGCGGATGAAATCGATCAACACCTTCGGCAGCCGGTATCGCCTGGCCAAACGGACGCCCTCGTGCACGTGGTCGATGATGATACTGGCTGATTCCAGATACGGCAGACCTTCGTGCGGATTGGGACCGCTTTGATTTTCGATGAAGAATTCCGGGCGCAAGGATTTGCCGACATCGTGGTAGAGCGCCGCCACCTTGACGAGCAATTGATCTGCCCCGATCGCATCGGCGGCCGCTTCCGACAAATTGGCGACCTGCAGCGAATGCTGTAAGGTGCCGGGGGCTTTGAGCGCCAGCTCGCGGAGGAGCGGCCGATTCATGTCCGACAGCTCTACCAATGTGATCGAAGACGTAAAGCCGAAGACGCGCTCGAGCAAGGGGATCAAGGGGTACGACAACAAGGTCAGGAAGACGTTAAGGAAGATCCACACATAGTAGTATCCGTCGTCGGACGACAAGCCGCCCTCCTGTATCAGCGACAATCCCAGAAAGGTCAGGGCATAGGTCAGATAGATGTAGACCATCGATTTGAAGAACTTCGACCAGTCGCGCGCATCGGGATTGCTCATGATGGCCACGATGCCCGCCAGGATCTGCAGCAGCGTGAACTCGTACCCGAGGGAAGTAAGGAAACTGGCGAGCAGGATCACTACGATATGAATGAAGAAGGCCAGCCGATCGGTATAGAAGATCTTGATCACGATCGGCACGATGCAGAACGGGATGATGTAAACGCTCAAGGCCTCGGTCTTTTCCACTGCATAGACCAAATAGCTGTAAGCCACCATCCAAAGGAGTAGAAAGATCAGCTGGCGATACTTCTGAAAGATCGGCGCGGAATAGAGCCGCAGGTACAGGATGAACACGCCAATGATGATACTGGTCAGCAGGAAATACCCGCTGAAGATCACCCAATACGATTGCTCGCCCGATACTTGTTGCAAATACTGATCGCGGAAGGAAAGTAATTCCTGGTATACCTCGTCGGTGATCGCCCCCCCCTGCGAAACGATCAACTCGCCCTGTCGGACCATTCCGCTCGAAGTCACGATACCTTCGAGCGATTCGGTCAGAAAGCGATTGGTCAGCGAATCGTCGATCGTCAGGTTGGGAAAGATCAGATCGGGCAGGATAGGCAACAGGAATTCGGCCTCGTATAACTTACTGTAGGGCAAGGAGTCGGTGATCAGCTCGCGCGCAGCCTCCACATCCAGAATGTTCTGAACGGTCTGCTTTTGCGTGGAGTTCCCGCGCACCACGTTGATCACAAAATCCTTGCTCTTGTCTTGGTGCTGTGGAGCGAGCCGGATGATGCCCTGCGAGTAAAGCCGGTCGAGAAGCTGATTGCCATACTGCAGATAATTGCGCGCATTGCGTACCACGTCGTTGAATTGACCGGTACCCTGCACTTCGTTCAACTGTGCGCGAAATTGCTCTTCGAAGATCCGCTTCTGGCGGCGCGCCACTTCCGGATCGAGTGAATAATAGGGGGAAAAATCCGCTTTGATCCGCTCCTGTTCGGCCAGGATCTCGGCTTCCGGCTTCTTGATCGGAAAGTCGAACGGAGCGCGCAGGTCGGAATAGCGCCAGGTCTGTCCCTGTTCAAACTCGTATTTGAAGCGGATCGAATCCGGAAACAGGAAGCTGATAAACACGATGGTCAGCAGGACGAGCCCGTACTTTCCGAGTTCGGGCAAATGACGCAGCGATAACTTCAGGCCGTTGATCATGGCCTAAAGATAGTAATTCTGGGTGTGGGATGGGAGAAGTGGGATATGGGATGCTGGAAATGAGATGCGGATCTACGTTTGACGCGGACGCCACGGCACTTCCTCCACTCCGAGGTCCTGAGCGATCTGCCGGGAGAGCACGAAAAGATAATCGGAAAGCCGGTTGAGGTAGCGGATCAGAATGGGTTCGATCGGCTCCTGCTCGTGGAGGACCACGACGAGGCGTTCGGCCCGGCGGCATACGCAGCGGGCTACATGGCAAGTGCTGACCGCCGGATGGCCGCCGGGCAGCAGAAAGTTCCTGAGCGTGGGCAGGCCCTCGTCCATGCGGTCCATCTCCCGCTCGAGCAGGTCGATATCCGCTTCGAGCAGATCGGGCACCTGCATTTGTTTGGAGGGATCGCTGGCCAGGTGGGCGCCAAGGGTAAAAAGGCGGTCCTGAATATCGCGCAAGGTGGTACGCATGTGCTGGTCGGCAAGTTGATCGCGCAGAAGGCCCAGAAAGGAGTTGAGTTCGTCGACGGTTCCATAGGCATCGATACGCACGGCGCCTTTCGACACCCGCGATCCGCCGAAGAGGCCCGTTTGGCCTTGGTCGCCGGTCTTGGTATAGATCTTGAAAGCCATAAAAGGTAGTTTTTTCGCCGCCTCGCAAGCGGCCCATAGAAGGC
>JAGQXA010000062.1 GCA_020436865.1 Saprospiraceae bacterium
CGGGGCAACCCCTTCGAAGACAATCCCGACCGCATGGTCTTCTTCTGCAAGGGGGTGATCGAAACGGTCAAGAAGTTCGGCTGGCCGCCCGACATCGTGCACTGCCACGGTTGGATGACCAGTCTGATCCCGTTGTATCTCAAAACGGCCTACAAGACCGAACCGCTCTTCCAGCACTCCAAGGTCGTGTACTCGGCCTACGAGCAATCGCCGGGCAAGACGTTCAGCGACAAGTTCGTATCGAAGGCCACGATCAACAACCTGGATGAAGACGTCTTGTCGGCCTACCAAAACGGCAACGGCATCAATCTGCACCAGGGAGCGATCACCTACGCCGATGCACTCATTACCGGCAGCGAACAACTGAACGAACACGTTGCCAAAGCATTGACAAAGGCGGAAAAGCCCCTGTTGGAGTTTCAGGACGAAGAAACCTTTCTGGAAGCCTATCTGGAGTTCTATCAATCGCTGATGAAGGAGGAAGTGGAAGGCTGATCGACAGCGCCCACATCTCCGGCATCTCCGTACTGTAAAGGCCGATCAGCGACCTTTACCGGGCTCGTGTTGAATCTGGCCCACCTTTACAGTTAAACAAAATCGATCCAAACTACCCATGAGGAATTCAATTGTAGCTCTCGGGCTTCTGGCCGCCGGTTTGTTGTTCTGGCAATCCTGCAGCGAATCGACCATTGTCGGCTCCGACTTACTCGAAGACGACCAGATCGACATCGGCTTCACCGATACGCTTTCCCTGAAAGCCTACACCAGACGCGGCGATTCCATCCGGACTTACGCCCCGGAACTGGCGAGCCAACTGACCGGCTACCTGATCGGCCAGATCAACGATCCGGTCTTCGGCGTACTGTCGTCTACCGTGAGTGCCCAGCTGCGACTGGCCACCTTCGGGCCGGATTTCGACGGGGTCACGCTCGACTCCATCGTGTTCATCCTGCCCTACTACCCGGCCCGCGTATACGGCGACACGTCCGAACTGCACGGCATCGACGTGTACACTCTCGACGAAGCGCTCGATTCCGACCAGACCTACTTCTCCGATCAGTCCTATGTCGCCGGTGAAAAGATCGGCAGCGTTCAGTTCTACCCGGCGCCCAACGACAGCCTCGACGTCGGGGTCTATGGCGGGGAAGAAGGCGAAACGGTGCGGGTGGCGCCACACGTGCGCATCGCGCTCGATCAGGAGTACGGCAACTGGCTCATCGGACAGGACCCTGCGACCTTCGACTCCGACTCGGCCTTTCTGGAGGTGGTCAACGGGCTACAGTTCGTACCCACAACTGTCAATCGCGGCCTGATCAGCTATAACTTGCGCACAGGCGGCGCCGGATTGCGCTTTTATTACCGGAGGGATACCTCCTTCTTCTCCTATTTCGTGCAGGTTGGCGAACCCGCCGCCCGGGTCTCCACCTTCCGTTACGATTACGGCAATGCCGTGGCCGGAGATTTCCTCGACAACCCCGAATTGGGCGACAGCCTGCTGTTTGTCCAGGGCACCGCCGGCCTGACCACCGTGTTCGAAATACCCAACGCCGCTTCGCTGTCCGACAAGATCATCAACCGGGCCGAACTCGAACTGACCATCATCTCCCTACCGGAGGAGTCGGGCTATCGCCTGCCCCCGGTCCAACAACTGATCGTGTCCGAAATTGTCGACGACACGACCAGACAGGTGATCGACGATGTGATTTTTGCTTTGGAAAGTGGTGATTTAGATGGTATCTTTGGGGGAACGGTAGAAGATCCGGACGATGGCTCCCCTTCCAAATACCGTCTGAACCTGTCCGCCTATCTCAAGGATGTGAAGAATGGCGTGGCAACCAACAAGTTTCAAATTACCGTTCTTACCCAAGCCGAAATTGCATCCAGAGTGATCCTTTGCGGTCCGGGGCATCCGGATTATCCCGCAAAACTCAAAGTCAGTTACACTAACTTCTGAGCGGCTCCCTACTCGGCAGCCACAAACCTTGAACATTATGTGCGGAATCGTTGCCTATATCGGTGAAAAGGAGGCCTATCCGATCCTCATTAACGGCCTGCGCCGCCTCGAGTATCGCGGCTATGACAGCGCCGGCGTAGCTATCCTGAACGGCGAGTTGAACATCTATAAGAAAAAGGGCAAAGTGCTCGACCTCGAACGGGTGGTCAACGGGATGAAGCTCGAAGGCAACATCGGTATCGGCCACACGCGCTGGGCTACGCACGGCAAACCCGACGACGTGAATGCCCATCCGCACCTGTCGGGCAACCACCGCATCACCCTGGTCCACAATGGCATCATCGAGAACTACGCCCTGCTCAAAGCCGCCCTGGAGAAAGAAGGGCACGTATTCGAAACGGAAACCGACACCGAAGTACTGGTGCATCTGATCGAAGAGATCCAGCGCCAGGACGACCTCCCCATCGAAGAGGCCGTCCGCATCGCGCTGACCAAAGTGGTCGGCGCCTACGCGATCGTCGTGCTCGACCGCGACGACCCGGGAAAACTGGTGGGAGCCCGCAAGGCCAGCCCGCTGGTCGTCGGCATCGGCGAAGGCGAGTATTTCCTGGCCTCCGACGCCACGCCCATCATCGAGCATACCAAGAAGGTGGTTTACCTCAACGACGAGGAGATCGCCGTACTGCCGCGCCAGGGCGAACTGCAGATCAAAACGATCAGCAACGAGGTGCAAACGCCTTTCATTCATGAACTGGACATGGAGATCGAACGCCTCGAAAAGGGCGGCTACGACTACTTCATGCTCAAAGAGATCAACGAACAGTCGCAAACCATCGCCGATTGCATGCGCGGCCGCCTGAACGCAGCCGAAGGCTGGGTGCGCCTGGGTGGAATGGAACAATACGCCAACCGCATCGCCCAGGCCGACCGCCTGATCATTGTGGCCTGCGGCACTTCCTGGCATTCCGGCCTGATCGCCGAGTACCTGATCGAAGACCTCGCCCGCATCCCGGTGGAAGTAGAGTATGCCTCCGAATTCCGCTATCGCAACCCGATCATCCGGGAAAACGACGTGGTGATCGCCATCTCGCAATCGGGCGAAACGGCCGATACGCTGGCTGCGATCGAACTCGCCAAGGAAAAGGGCGCCCTCGTCTATGGCATCGTCAACGTGGTCGGCTCGTCGATCGCGCGCCTGACGGATGCGGGCTCCTATATCCACGCCGGACCAGAGATCGGCGTGGCCTCTACCAAGGCCTTTACCGGACAGGTCACCCTGCTGACCCTCATGGCGCTGAACCTCGCCTATCGCCGGGGCACCATCGCCAAATCGTACTACCAGCAACTGCTCAACGAGTTCGAAAAGATCCCCCAGAAAGTGGCGGATCTGCTCACCCGCAGCAAGGACAAGATCGAATATATTGCCGGCGAGGTCAAGGACGCCCCGAACGCCCTGTACCTGGGCCGCGGTTATAATTTCCCGGTCGCCCTCGAAGGCGCACTGAAACTGAAGGAGATCTCTTATATCCACGCCGAGGGCTACCCGGCCGCCGAAATGAAACACGGCCCCATCGCCCTCATCGACGAAAATATGCCGGTGCTGGTCGTGACCACCAACAAGAGCGCCTACGAAAAGATCGCCAGCAACATTCAGGAGGTCAAGGCTCGCAAAGGCATCGTCATTGCCGTCGTGACCGAGGGCGACGAGATCATCGCCCCCATGGCCGACTATACCATCGAAATACCCGATACTGAAGAACCCCTGACGCCGCTGCTGTCGGTCGTACCGCTGCAACTACTGTCGTATCACATCGCCGTCATGCGAGGCTGCAACGTCGATCAACCGCGCAATCTCGCCAAATCGGTGACCGTAGAATAATTACTCCCTTTAACCTTTTACCAGAATGGCCGAAATGCTAAAATTTGATATGGAATATAACTCCCAGAAAGAGCACCTCCTCATTCCCGAATACGGAAGGAATGTGCAAAACCTCATCCGACACGCACAAGACATCGAAAATCCCGACATGCGGCAGGCCTTCGTCGAAAAGGTCGTCGACCTGATCATGCAGATGCACCCGCAAAGCAAAAACATCGAAGACTACCGCGATCGCGTCTGGAACCACCTGTTCCGGATCGCCAACTACAAGCTGGAAGTCACGCCCCCCAATGGCATCATCCCAAAAGAGGAAGACGCCCGGAAAAAGCCCGAACACGTCGGATATCCCACCAGCGAGTCGCGTTTCCGCCACTACGGCCACAATGTCATGACCCTGATCGACAAAGCGGTGAACATGGAAGACGGCCCCATCAAAGACGGCTTCGTCGAAGCGATCGGCTCCTACATGAAGTTGGCCTACCGCACCTGGAACAAAGAACACTACGTCAGCGACGAGATCATCATTAACGACCTCGAATCGCTCTCCGACGGCCGGCTCACCATTGCCGGCGAAACCTCGCTCGACAACCTCGGCCTGCAACAGCCGCAGCAACAACAACAGCAGCGCTCCAAAGGCCAGCGTAAAGGCAATAAGCACTCCGGCAAACAAGGCCATAAGAACGGCAACAACAACAATAACAAGATGCGCAAGCGCAAACGGAAGTAAGTACCGTTGCTCCAGACCAAAGATCGAACAAAATCAACCCGCATTCCTATGCAAGCCGACGCCTTTGAGGTCAGAGGCGGGCTCTCCCTGCAGGGAGAGATCGTGCCCCAGGGGGCCAAGAACGAAGCCCTGCAGGTCATCAGCGCCACCCTCCTGACTCCCGAAAAGGTCACCATCTCCAACGTTCCCGATATCCTCGATGTCCGTCGTCTGATCGATCTGCTTCGCGGACTGGGCGTTGCCATCGAATCGCCCGCTTCCGGGGTGTTCACCTTTCAGGCCGACCGGATCGACCTCGACTACTTCGCCTCGGAGGAGTTTCAGGAAAACGCCCGGCGTATCCGAGGCTCGGTCATGCTGATCGGTCCGCTTCTGGCCCGCTTCGGACAGGCCTTTCTCCCGAAACCGGGAGGCGACAAGATCGGGCGGCGGCGGCTCGACACCCACTTTCTCGGACTGGAAAAACTCGGTGGGAAGTTCCGCTACGATCCCGACAAGAACCACTACACCATCGAAGCCCCGCAATTGCGGGGCGCCTACCTGCTGCTCGACGAGATCTCGGTGACCGGCACCGCCAATGTGGTCATGGCCGCCGTGCTGGCCGAAGGTACGACCCAACTATACAACGCCGCCTGCGAACCTTATGTGCAGCAACTGTGCCGCCTGCTCAACCGCATGGGCGCACGCATCTCGGGGATCGGCTCTAACCTGCTCACCATCGAAGGGGTCGAAACGCTGGGCGGCGCCGAACATCGCCTGCTGCCCGACATGATCGAGATCGGCAGTTTCATCGGCATGGCCGCCATGACCGCGTCGGAACTGACCATCAAAGACGCCCGTCCCGACGAACTCGGCAACATTCCGGCCGTGTTCGAACGCATGGGCGTGTCGCTCGAAGTGCGCGGCCAGGACCTCTTCATCCCTGCCCAGGAGCATTACGAGATCCAGACCTTCATCGACGGCTCGATCCTGACCGTTTACGATGCCCCCTGGCCCGGCTTCTCGCCCGACCTGATGAGTATCGTGCTGGTCATGGCCACCCAGGCACGGGGCAGCGTGCTCGTTCACCAAAAGATGTTCGAAAGCCGCCTCTTCTTCGTCGACAAACTCATCGACATGGGCGCTCAGATCATTCTTTGCGACCCGCACCGGGCCACCGTGATCGGCCTCGACCGAAAATATCCCCTCCGGGGTATCGAAATGACCTCGCCCGACATTCGGGCCGGCGTAGCCCTGCTCATCGCGGCCCTCTCGGCAAAGGGCACCAGTATCATCAAGAACATCGACCAGATCGACCGCGGCTACGAACGCATCGACGAGCGCCTGCGGGCGATCGGCGCCGATATTCAACGCCTTTAACCAAACTTCAGATCCGTGATCCTCTACAACGTAACCGTCAAGATCGACCCCGATATCCAGGAAGACTGGCTCCGGTGGATGCAGGGAACCCACATTCCCGACGTTATGTCGACCGGACTATTCCTGGAATACCGCCTCAATCGCCTGGTCGGCCTCGACGAAAGCGACGGCATCACCTATGCCGTGCAGTATGCCTGCAACGATATGGCCACGATGCACCGCTATCAGGTACAGCACGCGCCTCGCTTGCAGGAAGAACATACGAGCCGCTACCAGGGTAAATTCGTGGCTTTTCGCACGCTCATGGAAGTGATCGATCAATCGCGCTGAGCCGGCGAAGGAATTGTCCGCCTTTTTGGCAAACATTTCGCGGAATTTCGTATTTTATACCGACCCATTGATACTTCTTCCCGACATTGGTAAACGCACAAAACGAGCTAAGCATGGTATTTCAACTTACCGAAGAACAACTGGCAGTTAAGGAAGCCGCCCGGGAATTCGCTCAGAACGAACTGAAAACCGGCGTGATCGATCGCGATCGCCACATGACCTATCCCACCGAGCAGGTCCGCATGATGGGCGAGCTGGGTTTCATGGGCATGATGGTGTCTCCTGAATACGGCGGAAGCGGCATGGATACCCTTTCGTACGTGCTGGCCATGGAAGAGATCTCCAAGGTCGACAGCTCCTGCTCGGTCATCATGTCGGTCAACAACTCTCTCGTTTGCTGGGGGATCGAAACCTTCGGCACCGAAGAGCAGAAGGAAAAATACTTGCCCCGACTGGCCACCGGCGAATGGATCGGCGCCTTCTGCCTTTCCGAACCCGAAGCAGGCAGCGACGCCACCAGCCAGCGCACTACGGCCGTCGAAATGGACGACCACTACCTGCTGAACGGCACCAAGAACTGGATCACCAACGGCGGCACTTCAAGACTGCACCTGGTCATCGCCCAAACCCACCCGGAAAAAGGGCACCGCGGCATCAATGCCTTCATCGTCGAAACCGATAGCCCCGGCGTGACCGTCGGCGCCAAAGAAGACAAACTGGGCATCCGCGCCTCCGATACGCACACGATCATGTACAACGACGTGAAAGTGCCCAAGGAGAACCGCATCGGCGACGACGGCTTCGGCTTTAAGTTCGCCATGAAAACCCTCTCCGGCGGACGCATCGGCATCGCTTCCCAGGCCCTCGGCATCGCCGGCGGCGCCTACGAACTGGCCGTCGCCTATTCCAAGGAACGGGAAGCCTTCGGCAAACCCATCAGCCAGCATCAGGCGATCGCCTTCAAACTGGCCAGCATGGCCACCGAGATCGAAGCGGCCCGCCTGATGGTCTATCGCTCGGCCTGGCTCAAAGACCGCGGCATGGACTACAATAGCGCCAGCGCAATGGCCAAGTTGTTTGCCTCGGAAGTGGCCATGCGGCAAACCGTCGAAGCCGTGCAGATCCACGGAGGCTACGGTTTCGTCAAGGAATACCACGTCGAGCGGCTGATGCGCGACGCCAAGATCACCCAGATCTACGAAGGCACCTCGGAGATCCAGCGGATCGTCATTTCCCGGAACATCCTGGAAGGACAACTGTACCTGCCGATCTACGGCGACTTCGCCGTTGAACAGGCGTGAGCCCGGCAACCAAACGCACGGATTTTATATCAATATTTCATAGCACAAATGGTTTACAGCGGCCTCTGCTTCGGAGCGCCGCTTTTTTTTCGGCGCCGACGGGAAAACCGGGTCCATCGTTGCGAACTTTTACCCGCTCCCGGAGTATTATTAGTTGCGCGGCATTCTTGCCGTCTGACCTTTTTTAGCCAACGACCGCCCGTTTCCGCGAGCCTATGAGAAGTTCATTCCAGATCGCCAGGTTCTTCGACATTCCCGTGCGCCTTCACTGGACCTTCTTCCTGCTGTTGGCCTGGGTCGGCTATACGGGTTACCTGCAGGATCGCGGTTGGATATATATCTCCTGGTGGATCCTGTTGGTGCTTACGGTCTTCCTGTGCGTCGTGTTGCACGAATTCGGCCATGCGCTCACGGCGCGGCGTTATGGCGTTCAGACCAGGGACATCATCCTTTCGCCCATCGGCGGCATTGCCCGGCTGGAAAAATTACCCGAAAACCCCATCCACGAATTTCGAGTGGCCATCGCCGGCCCACTGGTCAACCTGGCGATCGCAGCGCTGCTCAGCCCTGTGATCTGGCTGCTCTTTTCCCGGGAATTTCAGCATTTGGTCGGTTGGGCCACCGGCACGCCACCGGCGATGGACGGCAGCGAAAGCTCGTTGCCCGGCTATTTTCTACCGTCCATTTTTCTGCTGAATATCACCCTGGCGGTCTTCAACATGTTGCCGGCTTTTCCGATGGACGGCGGACGCATCCTCCGGGCGCTGCTCTCGCTGCGCTACGGTCGCACGACGGCAACGCGCATCGCCGCCCGGCTGGGGCAGGCTTTGGCCATATTGCTGGCGCTCTATGGGCTGTGGCGGATCGACGATAATTTTATTACCGTGATCATCGGGGTTTTCGTGTTTATCACCGCCACGCAGGAATATCAGTTCGTTCGCATCGAAAGCCTGCTCGAAGAACATTGCGTCGGCGAGGTCATGCGCGGGCAATTCACGCGCCTGCTCGCCAACCAGGCTGTAGAAACGGCCTTCCGGGAATTGCAGCGCGGCGGTGAAAAGAACTTCCTGGTCTTCGACGACGAAGGCGACCTGCTTGGAGTTCTCCACGACCGGGACATCCTGAGCTTGCTAAAAGCCAATGTGGAGAGCGATCTGATCGCCGAACACCTGCTCCCCGCGCCTCCGCCGGCAGATCCCGGCGACACGCTGAAGCAGGTGTTCGACCTGATGCAGCGCGAACGCTACCGGATCCTGCCCGTACAGCAGGACGGCCAGTTGATCGGAGTGATCGACGTGCATGCCATCCATCACTTCCTGCAATTGCAGCGCAAGCTGAAAAAATGAATTGCCGGAAAAAAAGAGGGGCAGTCCGGTTGCCGGACTGCCCCTCTTTTTCTTAGGGCCTAGCGTCATGTATCGCTAGAGATTCAGTTTCTTTTTCACGAGCGGCGCCACGTTGTCAGACTCTTCGGCGAACAGCAGTACGTTCATGACGCCTACGTCGAAGATGAACTCGTAGCTCTGTTCCTTGCCGACTTCCTCGATAGCGGTTTGCACCTTCTCGAGGATCGGGGTATACAACTCCTGGCGCTTCTTCTGCACTTTATCCATTACCTCTTGTTCATAAGCGGCCAGTTTCTGCTGGTCTTGCTGCAGTTCGGCTTCGGCCGATTGCATCTGTACCGGGGTCATGGCGCCGGAATTGGCCTGCTCCATGTAGTTGAGGTATTTATTCTGAAGGTCTTCGGCCATCTTCTGGCCTTTGCTCACCAGACCGTCCCGGTATGATTTCAGGCTGGCGTCGGCCGATTGGGTTTCGGGCATCTTGCTGAGCAGCTCAGCAGAATTGAGGTAACCGAATTTCTGAGCCTGCGAACCGACCGCTACGGCCAGGATCAGGAGCAGGCTAATTCCGCCTCGTTTCATCCAATAGATCATAGTCTTCTAATAGTTTGATTAAAAAGGGTTGCGGGCGAGGCCCATCAAAAAATTTTCGCAAAGGTAAGGACATTCGTGGAACATCCCGTCTAAAAGGACCACTTTACCAGATCAAAGGTTCGATGGATCTGCCCTAAAGAATTGTTAAAAACTATAGCAGCGTGGCGCCTTACCCCTGACCCGGTGATTTGCCCCGCGGGCGATCTCGAAGAAGGGAACTTTCAATCCCAGATAGAGATCGCCGCCGGATAGTTCTTCGACCTCTCCGAAATATCCGGCGAGGTTGTCGACGCCGAGGATCAGCGGGCCCAAACGCGCCGCCAAACCCACCCGCAGATGGCCGTAGTTGTAAAAGGAGATCGGCAGGCTGGCCTCGAACCATCGGTGTTCGAAGCGCGGGGTCAGGGCCAGAATGTTCGAACGCTGAGGAGCGATGCCGGGTACCGGGATCCGCTGCACCAGGGTGGCATTGACGAAAATCTGCTCCGTGAAGGCATAGTCGAACTGCAGGCTCAATGCCGTAGGCAGGAAGATCTGAAAATCGGAGCCGGCAAACGAAGCATTCTGGTTGCCCAGCGCGTCTTCGCTGAACTGCCAGACTACCGTATCGAGCGAAGTAATGCCGTTGAATTCGTACTCAGCGCCCGGCACGAAGACGTCTTTGTTGATCACCGTCTGATGACGTTGGGCATTCTTATTGAAACGGATCCCACCGACATCGAGGATGGAAGCCCCGAATTTCCACTGATACGTATCGCCCACCTCTCCCTGCGCGTACACGATCCCCAGATCGACGCCGATCCCGATGCCATTGAAGGCCGGACTAAAATCGCCGCCGTCGGTATTCGAATTGGTATAGCCGTAACGGAGGCTCGCCACATTGGAGGTGATGGTGTCGCCCGGCAGTTTGGTGAGGTCGACGGGCAAGAGGCTCTCGAAATAGGCTCCTTCCAGGCCTTGGAGGAACTTCAGGTTCAGGCCGAAGCCGAACACGCCGTCGCGGTTCGTCGGCAGTTTCAAGCCGTAGTTCAGGCCGATCTCCCCCCACCCCAGCAGGGCCGATTCGAAAGGGTCGATGTTGAAGGGAAGATAGAACGGCTTACCGTCATATTTGTAATAGCTCAGCACATTGGGGATGTTCTGCGCCGTAGCGGCGAAACGCAGGCCTGTAAAAAAACCGAAAGTGTGGCCGCTCGGAAGGTTGACCATGAAGGAGGGGCCGGTGATACCACTATGGACATCGGCATAGCGACGACGGCCGTTGTCGCGAAAGTCGATGATGAATTCTCCCGGCTCCAGATTGTTGGGATTCTCCGCGTCGAAGGCCGGGATCCAGGTCGGATCCTCCCGGTAGCGCAGCACCTCCGGGATCGACGCGTTCTCGATGAACATATAGTTGTTCTCCACAAAACCGTAAGCGCTGACGAGGTTTACATCCCACGGCATTCCGCTCGTCAGGTTGTGCGCCGGGTTGAACAACATTCCATTGACCCCGCTATAATTACTCAGTCGCATGCCCAACTGCTCCTGCCCTTGCAAGGGCAATACCAGAACGGCAAGCAGGATAAATACTACAACAGATCCGTTACGCATCATCATCGGAATGGCATTATTTGTTTGAAGTTCCTTCACCAGTTGATCGGGGAAATACCGGTATATCTGATCGCGGGTCGTCGGCGGGTGCGTATTACACGAAATCCTTTCGAAATTTAGTGCTCTTTAACTCATTTTTCTCACCCGACGGACAAAAAATCGACCAGCCGCTTTTTCGAAGCCCAAAGGTACAAAGTGCCCTGACAAATAGAAAATTTCCTTACCTAATGCGCTTGTCAGGATTGCCACCAGTCCAAAACGCGGGGAAGGAAGATCAGCAGGCCTATCGCCGCCGCTCCGATCGCGCAGAGCAAGACCGCCCCCGCCGCGAGATCCTTCGCCCGCCCGGCCAGCGCATGATGCTCCGGAGAGACGAGGTCGACCACGGCTTCCACGGATGAATTGAAGGCTTCGGCGCCCAACACCAGGGCCATGGCCAGCACCAACAGACACCACTCCTGCCGGCTAAGATCGAAAAACACCCCCGCCATGATCACCCCGCCGGCAAAAAGCAGATGGATACGGGCGTTCGGCTGGGTCGAAAACAGGGTCCGGATGCCCTGCCAGGCGTACTTAAAGCTGGTCAAACGATCGTGCAACATAGGCTGTCATCGGTTAGCGGATGATCCGAATTGAAAAGTAGCCCGGATGCCCATCTGGTCGCTGCCCTCTCCGAGCTGTTGAAACTCCAGGCACTTCAGTCCGGAAGAATACAAGATGTGATTGAGGGGCGCTCCCAGCAACTCGGCCTTATTGCCCTGAGCTTCGGCAAAGGCTCCGCGCCGGCTGTCCTTCAGGTCCAACGAAGCCCGAAATTCCTGTAGCTGATACGACCAGGACACGGTCTGCATATTTCCGAAAATGAGCAGCGGGCGACGCATTTCGCGGGCAAACCCGACAATTCCATGCAAATGCTCGAGCAGGCTCCCTTCTTCTTCCTGCGGAAACAGGTACAGGGCTAACAATTGCACCGGAGGAAAAGCGGGATCGACCTCCACCCTCGCCGGAAGGGTGGGCGCGCCTCCCCAGGCGAAGGTGTCGACCGCGGTTAACGGATACCTGGAAAAGATCGCCAGCTTGCTGACCGCCGGATCGCCGCGTTCCAGCCCATAAGAATACCAGGGCCGCAAGCGCTCGCGCAGCCTCGCCAAGCCCTCCTCCGAGATATTCTGCAGGGAGATCAGGTCGACGCCGCTGTTGACACAAGCCGCATACAAGCGTTCCGGCCAGTCTTCCAGCGCTCCCACATCGAAATGGGCGATCGAAAACCGGGGCAGGTTTTCGGCAGGCGCTTCGGCCGGCGCCGGCAGGTCCGCCCTGGATTTAAAGAAAAGCGTGAGGAGTCCGCAGCACAGGAAACTCACGAACAGCAGGCGATGCTGGTCAACGAGGAAAAAGACGAACCCCAGGACGAGGTAGAAGCCGATCAGCCACAGGTCCAGCCGCACCTTCTCTCCGAAGGCCGAATGGTGAGGGTGCAGCATCGCCCATCCGGCAACCGCCAGCAACACGGCGCTGACCGCGAGCTGAATAAGCGTACGACCCGAGAGGGTCGCGTGGACAGGATCGGAAGCTCGTCTACTCAAATTCCATTCTTTTCTATCGACAAAGATAAGCCCTA
>JAGQXA010000063.1 GCA_020436865.1 Saprospiraceae bacterium
ATGCCGGCCAACCCGGAAGTCGACGTCGAGGAAATGGAATTCCTGATCCGGCAGGGCTTCGGCGAACTGCTGTCGCAAAACTGGTGGATGATCGTGCCGTTATTCATTTTCTATTTCCTGGGTGGCTACTTCCTCTATGCCTCCCTCTTTGCCGCTGTCGGTTCGGCCATGGGCGACGACCTGGGCGAAGGCCAGTCGCTGACCATTCCGATCACCATCCCGGTGGTACTGGCGTTCTACATCATGTTCGTGTCCATTCAATCGCCTCACAGCAGCCTATCGGTCTGGTCGTCGATCTTCCCCTTGTTTTCGCCCATCGTCATGCCGGCCCGCCTGGCCTTCGCGCCTCCGCTCTGGCAGATCTTCCTGTCGATGGCTCTGCTAGCCGCCACGAGCATCTTCTTCGTGTGGCTGTCCGGGCGGATCTATCGGGTGGGCATTCTGCTCTACGGCAAGAAGGTCACCCTCCGTGAGTTGGGTCGATGGATGTTCTATCGGGATTAAAGATCCGCGATTGCCACCGTGGCCATGCTGATCTTTACCTGAGCTTCTCCCTGCAAGGCCAGGGCACAGGCTTCAAGGGTCGCGCCGGTGGTCAACACGTCGTCGACGAGCAGGAGGTGGCGCCCTTGCAGTTCAGCCGCCGATCGTACCAGAAAAGCCGACTCGGTATTGAGTACGCGTTCCATCCTCGACTTCCGGGTTTGGGTTTCGGCAAAACGAGGACGGTAGAGCACGTCCGTTCGGAGGGGCTTACCCAGACTTTCCGCTACCCCCCGGGCGATCCATTCTGCCTGATTATACCCGCGCTTGCGCAACTTGATGGGGTGCAAGGGCACCGGCGCCACCCATTCGACGGGCTCGAACCAGATCGCCTGCGCGAGGCGATCGCCCAGATACCTTCCCAATCCGAGGCCGATCTCCTTGCGGCCGCGATATTTCAACTCATGGATCAATCGCTGGACCATGCCCCCTTTCCGGAAATGGACGAGCGCCGCGCCGGCTTGCAATGGCAGGCGGCCCCAGAAACGTTCGGTGAAGCCATTTTCCGGATAGAGATGGTGGTCGGTGAGCGGTAGCTTGATCCGGCAGGAAACGCAAAGATGTTCTTGAATGACGGCCAATTCACGTCCGCAACTCGGGCAGAGGCGCGGATAGAACAGGTCGAGCAGCGCCTGGAAGGGCTGAAGGGTCGTTTTCATAGCTGTTCATTTTGTCTTGACGCAAAGAAAAAACGTCTGCCTCGCATTAGCAAGACAGACGCATCAAAACAAAACGAAAAACCAACTTTAAACAAGTCCTTTATCTAACAATACCAACCGAAAAAATTCCGGATTTGTTGCATGGCAATTGTTAATAATTTCTTAAGGCGTCCTCTCTTTCCGGCTGATTATCCGGCTTTTAGACGCACGGGTACTTCGATCTCGCGCCCGTTCCGGAACACTGTCAACGTAAGCGTATCGCCTACTTTGGCGCGTCCCACGATCTCCTGTAGTTGCGGCACCGACCTGACCTGACGGCCATCGACGGCCAGGATAACGTCTTTCGGCAAAATGCCGGCATATTGTGCCGACCCGCCGTCATCGATGTTGTCCACCACGACGCCCTGCGAAAGGGGCAGGTCATTTTCAGTGGCATAGTCGCCGTCGAGCTCAAAGATCCCCACCCCCAGATAGGCGCGCTGATAAGCGCCATATTCGATAATGTCGTCGACGATCTTGTTGACAATATTGACGGGAATAGCGAACGAGTAGCCCTGAAAAAAGCCGGTACGCGTCGAAATGGCCGTGTTGATCCCCAGCCAGCGCCCCTGCGCGTCGACCAACGCACCGCCGCTATTCCCGGGATTGACGGCCGCATCGGTCTGAATGAAGGACTCGATCGCGTCACGCCCCTCGATGATATTGATGTCGCGCCCCTTGGCACTGATGATCCCGGCCGTAACGGTAGAGGTCAGGTTGAGCGGATTACCAACCGCCAACACCCACTCGCCGATCTGGGCTTCGTCGGAATCGGCCAGGTCGAGCGTGGGCAGGCCGGAGGCCTCGATCTTGAGCACGGCCAGGTCGGTCTTTGGATAGGCGCCGACCACCTCCGCCGTGAATTTGCGATTGTCGTAGAGCGTCACCTGAAGCTCATCGGCAAATTCTACTACGTGATTGTTGGTCACGATGTAGCCGTCGTCGGAATAGATCACTCCCGAGCCGGTGCCCTGCCGCGGAGCATAATAGTCTTCAAAGGGATTACCGAGAAAATCGTCGCCGAAAAAGAACCGGAAGGGGTCGCCCTGCCGGCCTCGGTTAGAGGCGGTTTCCTTACTTTCAGAAGCCGCGATGTGCACGACCGCCGGCATGGCCTTGGCGGCCGCTTCCCGGAAGTCAAACGGCACACTACCAGGCGGCACATTGACGTTACTAACCGTTACTGCAGAGAGAGATTGAGAGGAAAGGCGACCGGACTGCATCCAGTTCATGCCGGCAAATGCGATCAGTCCGCCAACTGCGCCGGCAACGACCATTGATAGCCATCTGTTCATAATGTTTGCCTTTGCGTTTGATGAAAATATCCGATGAAAAGTTGATTGCTAATGCGCCGGGTACTAAATTCGTCATAGTTTAGCTCCAGGCGGGCAAGGGTCAAAGACTCTGTTCTTCGCCGAATACTTCCGGTGTAGACAAAGCTCGGCGGAGCCACTAATTAGAGCTTGTTTGGAGTTGGTGCTTTTGAAGCGAAAATGACTACCTCCGAACAAGTTCTAAACCCGTCGGTATTAACGCCTGGTACACCCGGCTGTTATCGATCCCTGCCGGCTTTAACTAATCATTAACAGCACATTTTATCCCGGAAATCGAGAGTGATCGCCGCTTCACGGACCCCCATAATCCTGGCTATGCACTTTTTCAAAGACTGGATACCTGACCATCAGGATGGAAGCGCCGGCTCCAGATACTCGATCGACGACGACGCAGAGTTACCGGAGCTCCTACGACCGGAAACGCCCCTGGAAGAGCGGCTGCTCGAGCAGCCCGAGTTTGTACATGGCCTGATGTGGGGCCAGCCGCGCTTCGGCCATCCGGAAGGCAAGGTCGCCCTGCACATCCGGGAAGTGTTTGATAACATCGATCGCCTGCACCTGCCCACCTCCCTGCGCCTCCAACTCCGCCTGATCGCCCTCGTCCACGATACCTTCAAGTACCAGGAAGCCAAAACATATCCGCGGGATTGGTCCAACCATCACGGCGTTCTGGCCCGCCGCTTTCTGGAAAATTTCACCCAAGACAACGCCGTGCTCACCATCGTCGAATTGCACGACGAAGCCTACTACGCCTGGCGGACCATTCACCTATATAAGAAAACGGCAAAAGGAGAGGCCCGTTTACATCGATTGCTCTTGCGTCTGGGCGACAACCTCCCGCTCTTTTACCTCTTCTTTCTCTGCGATACCCGTACGGGCGACAAGAACCTGGCGCCCCTGCGCTGGTTTGAACAAGCGATTCCGGAGATCCAGGCCATTCCTCTTTAACCATTTCGTCAATGCCGCTCAAGCACCTCCTCCAGGATCTTGTGCGAGCGGATTTCCGGAAAATGCTCCAGATGTAGCCGGTAGAAATCGAGCAAATGTCGCACCAGTAGCTTGCGCATATCGCGCGTCAGCGCGATCCGGGCGCATTCCTCCGCAGAACTCTGCAAAAATCCATCCACCAGGCGGCTCATTTCTTCACCCAAGTAATGCGGATGCGCGGGAGGATCGCTCACAAACTGGCCCTCCTGCAGATCGAAATAGGGCGTCTGCGCCCTGGCCTCACCCATCGGCTGAAAGCCTAGATAGGTAGACAAACGACAGAGGAAGTGCAAATGTGCATTGACCACCGGCTCCGGCGTATCGTCCAGATAACGCAGAAACGCATAGAGGAAATCGAAAAGCGGTCGGTTCTCCTCGACCTCCCGGATCGCCTTGCGAGCTACCTCGACAATGAACAGGCCCACCGCGCCTTTGCGCAGATCGAACGGGATCGAATGATAAACATGTGCCGCTTTGATTTCCCGCACCCGATGCAAAGAGCGGTCGTCGCGGGCATAGGCCACCATTTCCACCAACGACAACAACTGCAACAGGCTCGAACTCACCCGGGCCTTCTTGCTTCGCACCCCATTGACGATATACGACTGCAACCCGCGCTCCTCCGTGTAGATGTCGACGATCAGACTCGTTTCTCCATACTTGCGAGTCCCGAAAACAATGCCTCTGGTCTTGATGATCATTTTTACCAAAGAGCCTTTCCATAAACACCGAACTCAGGCCCTTGTAATCTAAACGTTAAATTTTCGTCTTTCTCCAAAAAAAATTTTGTTTGCCCGCTTTGCAAGGCTCGAAATCGAAACGATCCTCGGCTCAGCCTTTTGCTTACAGGATTCTAGCCGCCCCCCTCCTTTGTCAAATTTCCTTCTACGAACAACGGTTCGAGCCGTACGACCTACGTTGACAAATCTATCCGTTTAAGCGTTATTTGTCGAGAATTCACGGTTGCTCATCTATGCGAATTTGAACCGTGCATCTTTTCCGGTAATATTATGTCATTGATAATTGAAATCACCCAAAGCTAAATTATAGCAATTTTTCGAAGGTTCTAGAAAATCACCTGACATGAAAACACTCATCCCGACTGTTGCCATGCTGCTCCTGACAGCATGGGCCTACGGCGCCATTGGCCCCGAAGGCGAAAGTTCCGATTGCCGAACCGATCTGATCGCGTTCCCGAGCAACCTCTCCACCCTCGAGCGGGTGGAATTCGACCTGATGAATGGCGTGTGGACCGAAACCTTTTTGGCCTCCAATGCCCGCAAAGTGATGCAGTTCAACGAGTACGGCATCGTCGACGTATTGAACTTCGACGAGAACGGCATTGGCTCGTACAGCAATTACATGTGGCGCATGGAAGAATTCAACGGACATCCCTTCCTCGTGCTCAACAACGGACAAATGGAAGAGGAACTGCTGTTCCGCATAGAATCGACCTGCCAGGGCCTGATCCTCAGCGATCCGGTCAGCCAGGAGGAAATTCAGCTGGACTATACTCCGCGCAAGCCGGAAGCGAAGGTCAACTACTCGAAGGCCATGCTGATCGGGAGTTGGTCGAGCGTCACCTATCCGTTCGACGTCACTAACGACTACGACGCCTGCGGTGCGTTCGAACAGATCGAGGGCGCTTACCTTAACTACGAGTTCACGCCCGACGGCGCCTACGTGAAGCGGTATGGCAGCAAGAACATCCATTTTGAAGAAAGGGGTACGTTCGAGTTGTCGAAAGACGGCGAGTACATTCTCTTTCACGCCAGCGGAAGCGATCAGACCGAAGACGTGATCGGCACCTCGCTGGCGAAAGTCCGTCACCTCAGCATGGGTGAACTGGTGTTGGAGCAGGCACTGAAGAGCTCTGACTTCGCCGACTTCTTCTGCACCGAACTGAAGACGGTTGCCTTCATGCAGTAAACAGAAAGTAGTAGTAGTAATTATAAGCCATAACGTCCGCCAGGCGCCTCCCGCGCCTGGCTTTTTTTTTGCCCGTCTAGAACTCCAACCCCTCTTCCAGATCGTCGAGCATCGGCTGTTTGTACTCCAATTTTGTCGAGATCCGTTGTTTCTGGCGCTCCATCACCAACCGCGCCAAGCCTATGTGCGGCAGCTCGGGCGCCATCGGCGAAAGGGCGAAGTTGACCTTGGCCTCCGATATATCGAGGCGGTACATAAGGCTAAGCAGATATTCCAGCCGGTGTTCGATCATGTAGGCGATCTGTTCGGCTAACATGGCAAACAGTTCCTCCTCGCCGACCTCCTGCTCCGGGGCCGACAGTTCGAAATCGCGGACGATCAATTCGGCCGTTCGCTGGTTTACTTCTTCTTGCATAAGCTCTACAGTTTGGGGGCGATCACTACACCCGTTCTTCCAGGAATCTTAAGAGGTCCTCCACATACTGCCGATGGTTGGCCAGGCGGGGCACTTTGTGTTGCCCTCCGTATTTGCCCTTCGATCTCAACCATCGATGAAAGGTGCCTGCCGGCACCGCTTGTACGGTCAGTCTTTTCAGAGCCATGTTCTTGTACCGCTTGGCTTCGTAGTCGGAATTGATCTTCTGCAAATTGGCATCGAGGCGGTCGACGAACAAACTCAGATCGGCAGGCGGTCTTTCGAACTCGATCAGCCATTGGTGGCCCCCCTTGCCGCCATCCTGAAAATAGACCGGCGCCACGGTATACTCCGTTACCAGGGTATCTAGCTCGGCACAGGTCTGTGCGATGGCACGGTCGGTATTGTCCACCATGACTTCTTCGCCGAAGGCATTGATGAAGTGCTGGGTTCGACCCGTGACCTTGATCTTGTATGGATCGGTAGAGGTAAAGGCCACCGTATCGCCGATCTTATAGCGCCACAGACCGGCATTGGTGGAGATCACCAATGCATAATCGCGGCCGGTCTCCACTTCGTCCAGGGTCAGCGAACGGGGAAACTCCCGGTCCCATTCTTCTGCCGGCAGAAACTCGAAGTAGACTCCATTGTCGAG
>JAGQXA010000471.1 GCA_020436865.1 Saprospiraceae bacterium
CTCCATTCCGAATTTAGATTGTATTTTCACCGTCAGTTGTCGCCCAACGACGAGTGCATCGCCTTCGGGCAATTGATGGTTCATCAGATCCTACGAGATGGAAACGAAACAGGAAGCTAAGTTGCGGATGCAGTTGCAGTGCCCCATGCCCAAGCTCGATTTCGAGATCGTGACCCTGGGACACGGTAGCGGCGGATTGCTCACCAACAAACTACTCGACAGCGGGGTGTTCGAGCTGTTGTCGAACGACTGGCTCGACCAGCGGCACGATGGGGCCGTGCTCGACCTTAACGGTCCCGTGGCCTTTACGACCGACAGCTTTGTCGTGTCGCCAGTCTTTTTTCCCGGCGGCGACATCGGCGAACTGGCCGTTAACGGCACCGTCAATGACCTGGCTATGTGCGGGGCCGTACCGGAGTACCTGTCCCTGAGTTTCATTCTGGAGGAAGGCCTGACCATGGCCGATTTCTGGAAGGTATTGGTGTCGATCCGCTTCGCTGCGCAGAAAGCGGGTGTGCAGATCGTAACCGGCGACACCAAGGTGGTCGAGCGCGGCAAGGGCGATCAGCTTTTCGTCAACACCACCGGCATCGGCCGGCTGCACCCGGAGGCGCAGATCGGTACCCGTCGCATTCAGGCGGGCGATCGCGTGCTGCTGAGCGGCAACCTGGCCACCCATGGGATCGCCATTATGTCGGTGCGGGAGGGACTACAGTTCGAAACCGATATTCTCAGCGATACCTGTAATCTGAACCACACCGTGATGGCCCTGCTCGACGAGTTCGGCGCCGATATTCACTTGCTGCGCGACCCGACCCGAGGAGGCGTCGGTACCGTGCTGGCCGAGATCGCCCGGGATACCGGCATGGGGATCGATATTTTCCAAAAGGAACTCCCGCTCGACGAGCAGGTGGAGGGCGCCTGCGAGATCCTGGGGCTCGACCCGCTCTACGTGGCCAACGAAGGACTGTTCATTGCCGTGGTTGCCGGCGACCAGGCGGAGGCCATGCTGGCCCGCCTGCGCAGTCTGGAATATGGCGAGAATGCAGCCCTCATCGGTACGGTGGTGGAAGAGCACCCCCGGCAGGTCGTGCTGACCAGCACCATCGGCGGTAAGCGTGTCGTGAATATGCTGCCCGGTGAACAACTGCCCCGCATTTGCTAGTAAGTCCGAATGGCATTCGGACGAAAAACAAGACAATCCGAATGGCATCCGGACAAAGGATAAGATAACCCGAATGCCATTCGGACGAAAGATGAGACACCCCGAATGGCATCCAGACGAAAAACAAGACAACCCGAATGCCATTCGGAAAAAAAACCACCCCATGCCCCACCTCCTCGAGATCTGCTGCGAATCCGTTCAATCTGCCCTCCTCGCCCAGCAGGGCGGCGCCGGCAGGGTCGAGCTGTGCTGCGACCTGATGCAGGGCGGCCTCACGCCCAGTGCCGGCCAGATCGAGCAGGCCAAGGCGCAGCTTCAGATACCCGTGATGGTGCTGATCCGCCCGCGCAAGGCCGATTTTCTGTATTCGGAACTCGAATTCGAACAGATGCTGGCCGACATCCGCCATGCCCGGCGCCTGGGCGCCGACGGGATCGTGTCCGGCGTGCTTCTTGCCAATGGGCAGATCGACCGGGAGCGCCTGCGGCGCCTGGTGGCCGAATCGTCTCCTTTGCCCTTTACCTTTCATCGGGCGTTCGACATGTGCGCTGATCCGCTAGCGGCGATCGACGAATTGGCAAAGGCCGGTGTACAGCGCATTTTGACCTCCGGACAACGTCCGACCGCTCAGGAAGGCCTCGACAACCTGCGGCGCTACGCCGAACATGCCGCCGGTCGCCTCTCGATCATGGCCTGCGGCGAACTCCTTCCGGAAAACCTGGAACCGGTCCTTGCTATCCCTGGCATCACCGAAGTGCACGCGGCCCTGCGGCGCACGGTACACAGTCAAATGGCCCACCGCGGCGGCACGAACATGGGCGACGAGGCCGTCGAAGAAGAATTCTCCTGGCACGAAGCCGACCTGCATCTGGTGCGCGCCATGAGCCAAGTGATCCGATCAGTATACTGATCGGATCACTTAATTCGAAAATTTTGGGGATCTGTGCAACGACAGTTTGCGCAAAAATCGGACAGGTATTTTCTTCCGAAAAACAGAGGTGCTAACAATTTGCATCTGATTATCAGTCCATTGTAAATGGAAGGCGAATCAAACTTCAGACTTGCAGGGGAAGTGGTTCTTGCCGATGAGTCGACCCTGGCGGGACAGCGACGGAGCTTGATCCTTCCGGCTAACGGGCAAGCCCCGATGCGTGATAAAGTGGTAGCTTGAGAGAGGGAGCACTCGTTTTCGAAATGGGCAAATTCTGGCTTCCGGCCGGATTTTCCCGGCGAAGTTCTTAGTTTCGCGGGGAAACAACCCGACCTCCATGAAACTCGAAGGACGCCCCTTTCGCACCATCTGGGAAAAAGACGATCTCGTGCAGATCATCGATCAGCGCCGCCTTCCGCACGAACTGGTGATCAAAGACCTGCGGGAAGTCGTCGATTTCGCCGGGGCCATCCGGGAAATGCTCGTGCGCGGCGCCCCCTTGATCGGCGCGAC
>JAGQXA010000472.1 GCA_020436865.1 Saprospiraceae bacterium
ACTTCCCCTTCCCCTGCACCAGCACCAACACCGTGTAGAACAGGATCTTGAAATCGAGGGCGAGCGACATATTCTCGATATAGAGGATATCGAACTTGAGGCGCTGGAGCATCTCCTTCACATTGGAAGCATAGCCGTATTTCACCTGCCCCCAGGAGGTAATGCCCGGTCGCACCTTGAGCAGATGCTTGTAATGGGGCGCCTCCTTCACGATCTGATCGATGAAATACTGGCGCTCCGGGCGCGGGCCCACCAGCGACATATCTCCCTTCAGCACATTCCAGAACTGCGGCAACTCGTCGAGGCGCCACTTGCGCATCACCGCCCCCCAGGGCGTGCAACGCGGGTCGTCTTCCTGCGAGAGCTGCGGACCGTTATTTTCTGCGTCGACGTACATCGAGCGAAACTTGTAGATGAGGAAGGGATGGCCGTTGAGGCCGATCCGTTCCTGCCGGTAGAAGATCGGACCGGGCGACGACAGGCGCACCCGCAGGATCACGTACAACAGCAAGGGCGACAAAGCCACCAGCATCAGGAGGGAAACCAAGAGGTCGATCAGGCGCTTGACCAGGCGCTGCCAACGCGGCATGAGGTCCTGCCGGATCTCGATCAGCACGGCGCCGTAAACCGAGCTCATCTGCACATTGCCCAACAGGATGTCGTACATGTCCGGAATGATCTTGACCAATACCTGCTCGTCGAAATCGAACAGAATGTTGAGGATCTCGCGCAGGCGGTTGTGCTCCGACGTTTCAATGGCGATGATCACCTCCTCGATATGCTTTTCCTGGATGACGCGGGCCAGATCCTCGACTGCGCCCAGACGGGGCAGATACGCTTTGAGTTCCTGCCCGTTCTGCCCGTTGGCATCTATGAAACCGAGGATCTTGTAGCCGAGGCTCTTCTTGCGGCTCGAAATATCTTCGTATAGCTCCACGGCATTCTGATTGCCGCCGATGAGCAAGGTACGGAAGGCTACCTTGCCGGCCTTTAGCCGCCGGTTGGCCCGGGTGAGCAGGATCATGCGCACAATGGCGGTAAGTCCGAAGTGCAGGCAAAAAAGCACGGCAAACGACAGGTAGTAGGTGGTGTAATCGCGCACCAGATCGTCGAGGATCAGCGTGAAGAAGAGAATGGTCACCCCGAAGAAGCTCAGGAACAAAGTGCGGGCCAAGGTAGCCAGGCGGGCCAGGCGGTAAATGTCCTGGTACTTGTCGAAAATGGAGTAGAACAACACCCAGCCGGTCGGAATGATCAGAATGCCGAAAAAGAAGTTGATATCTTCGAGCACTTCCGCATTTACCGGCGCCCCTTCGATGTACTTGCGGAAGAGGAAAAAACAGGCCCAGGCGAGCATGGCCGTCAGAAAATCGGCGGCTTTGTATTGCAGGGTATGGATGCGGCGTTTTTTCCTCATGGGATCGGGTCGGTGCTAGAAATACACGAGCTTGATGTTGTCGAGGTATATATCTCCCTCCTCGACAGCGATTTCACCGCCGGCAATGGGCAAACCGGCCGTGATCACGATCTGGTAGCCCTTGTCGAAATTGGTCGTCAAAATGATGTCGGTCAGGTTGAAATAGATCTTGTTCCAGCTATCCTTCGGGTTGACGCCAAAAACGAATTCCGGGATCGGGCTGCCCGAGATGTTGTGCCCGATGTAGCCGAAAATGACGTCGATATCGGTCTTGTAGTTCACCTCGAGGTAGGCACGACCGGCATCGTTAAGGTCGAAGAGCTGATCGAGGTCGGTCGCCACTTCGATGAACGGATCGTCCTTGGTCAGGTGGATCCTTCCGGAGCCGTTGCCTTCGAAAACCTCGACCGTGGTGGTGTCGACGAAGGTGGCATCGTTGCCGTCGCGATCGTCGTCGAAGATGTTGCCGGTGAATTCGAAATCTTCGATGAACGCGAACTTCGCATCGTCGCGGTAGCGGGTCGCCGGATGAATGGTATCGATCTGCGTCGGTTGCAGGTCGACCGTCACGCTGAATCGCTGATAGAACGGATACAGGTTCACCGTCGCCGCCACTCCGTTGTCGCGGATCATCGGATCGATGATCACTTCCTGTTCGCCCGTCAGGGTCACCGGCAGCAGGGCCGGCAGAGAGACCAGCCCTAATACGTCGCCGCCGACGAACACATAGGCGTTGGTGATCCGGCTCGACAAACTGCCGTGATTGATATTGGGATTCGGCCCCAGGGTGAATTCGTCGATGTACAGATAGGCGGGTACTTCCTCTTCGGGATTGATGAGGTCGCAGGACGCCAGGCCCAGCAAAGGGATCAGGAACCAGAGTAGTGTGCGCATGTCTTTTCTTTTTTCAGTTTTCACAGCAATGATTAAAGACGCTTGACGTCCTGCAGACGTTCGATCTCCCGCGAAATCCATTCCGCCACGTGCAAGGCACGGTAGCCATCCTCCAGCGTCACTTCCGGCGGCCGGCCGGCGGCAATGCTCTCGGCGAAGGTCTCCAACTCCATCTTGATGGCGTTGACCGGCTCGATCCGCGGCATCTCCACGTATAATTGCCGCGGGCCGCGAGCCGTGGGTAGCTCCATCAAGGGCGCGCCCGACGGATGTGCCGGCCCTGCCGGGTCGACCAGCCGCACGATCTGGGCCTGTTTGTCGAGAAAATCCAGACTAATGTAGGCATCGCGCTGAAACAGCCGCATTTTCCGCATCTGTTTGAGGGAAATGCGGCTGGCCGTCAGGTTGGCCACGCAACCGTTCGCAAACTCGATGCGGGCATTGCAGATGTCCGGTGTTTCACTCACGACCGCCACCCCGCTCGCGCTGACCTGGGCGACCTCGGAAGAGACGATCTTCAGCAAAATATCGAGATCGTGGATCATCAGGTCATGCACGACCGACACGTCGGTACCGCGCGGGTTGAACATGGCCAGACGATGTCCTTCGATGAACATGGGCTCCAGCGATACGCCCTCCAGGGATAGCAGGGCCGGATTGAAGCGCTCCACATGCCCTACCTGCACGATGGCCTTCCGCTCGTCACGCAGACGGATCAGGGCCCGGGCCTCCTCCAGGGTATGGGTAACGGGCTTTTCGATAAACAAATGCTTGCCCTGCTCCAGGGCGGTACGGGCCAGCTCGTAGTGCGTGACCGTAGGGGTAACGATGTCGACAGCTTCCACGGCGGCAAGCAACTCTTCCACACTGCCAAAGCGCCGCAAGCCGAACTCCCGCTCGACCTCGCCCGCACGCCCGGCATCGGGATCGTAGAACCCCGTCAGAAGAAACCGGCCGTGCAACTGACCAAGACACTGCAAATGGATCTTGCCCAGATGTCCGACTCCCAGCACCCCAATTTTGATCATGTCGCTCCGATTGGTTGGGTTATTGGTTGGTTGGGTTATTGGGTTATTGGTTGATTGGGACGTTTGGTTATTGGGTTATTGGGGGCGATGCAGGGAGTCCGGGGGAATCCTGGCGTTTTTGCTAGAGAGGGGGGACCTCTACGAGGTCCTCCGGTGTTCCTTCGGAACAGGGTTTGTTGATCAGGTCCGCCCTTTTGCTCCCTCAAAAAACGCCCAAATAAATTTGGCCGCTACCAATCGCCCTCTGCAACCTCTGCAACCTCTGCAACCTTTGTAACCTCTATAACCTTTGTATCCTTTGTATCCTTCGTATCCTTCGTATCCCCAAAAGTACATATTGCCCCCGACAATCCGCAGGAGCAAACGTAAAACGTACGAGCAGTGCCGGGCGCTGTGAACGTCGAAGGCGGGCCGGCGCCAAATGCGCAGCGGCCCGCCTTCGTAGCAGGAGGAGGGAGACTTTCCGATCAGCTCCTGGAGTTGCCTCCCATTTGCTTGGCAGCCAGGTCGTTGGCCAGGTTCAGGATCTTTTCCAGGATATTGACCTGATCGTCCTGAATGGAGAAGATCATGCTGGAACTCACCGAGTCGTCCACTTCTTTGGGCGCCTGGATCAGCATATAATCGAGCTCCTGCTTCAGTTGTTCGAACACCATCATGCCGGGACCTTCGTCGATCGGCAGGCCGAAAGCCAGGGCCGCGTCCATGGAGGCGGGAATATCCCAGAAGAATACGGAAGCGCTCTTTTGGAGCCGCTTGCAATGTTCTTTGGAAAGGCGATCCTTTTTGGCATAGCCCGAGCCGAGCCGGTTTTGCACCAGATCGACATTGTTGGTCACGAAAAGGATGTCGTCGGCCAGCGCCAGGTAGATGTCCATCGGCATATCGGGAACGGCGATCCGGTAGTAGTTCCCTTCGGGAACCAGGAAGGAACTGCTAGTACCCAGCCGCAACAGGCGGTTGATGTTTTCCTGACTCCCGTACGACATCATCATGGCCATTTCGGGGACGGTCTGCGTGACGGTCTTTTCGATCTCCTGGGCGTTGAAGTCGTCGTCGTACTCGTAAGTAGTGATGGTGCGTTCGACTTCCTGCAGGCCGGTGAAGGCCAGGGTCAGGTCGCCCTTGAAGAGATTGTAGAGGGCATCCTCGTCGATCGCGATGCCGATCACATCGATGAGGGCCTGAGCCATTTCGCCGTACATCGGGATCGACTCCAGCATCGGATCCATCAGCTCGCGCAGCCCCTCCATTGTTTCTTCGACATTGTACTGCACGTTGAAATATCCCAGTAAATGCTCGCCGTCGATATATTTGGCGATCTTTTTGTTGAACTTGGCGTCGAGCGACCCGCGCCAGATCTTCAGCAAGCGCTCGTTGGAGTAGAGGTCCATGTCGAGGCGCATTTCGCCCTTGTTGAAGTTGAGTCCGGCCGACAGAAAGGTATCGTCGTACATCGACATCATCAACGGCATCATGGCAGCCAGCGGATTGCCGCCCATTCCCATTCCCATGCCACCCATGTCGGATGCGCTCATATTCATCAATTGGGCGTAGTTGGCCCAAAAATGCAGATCGGCGGGTTTGCCGGCCGCTTTGCGGTAACGCGCCTGCTGAGCAAGGCCTTGCCCGAAAGAGCGGTTCATCACCGATCCGACCCAGTCGCCCATATACTCGGCCCGGCGCTGCTGTCGCTCTTCATAGGAGTAGTCGTCTTCATACGGATAATAATCGTCGGAGATCACCGGCGGCTCCTCGATCACGAGATCCTCCTCCTCCAGTTGCTCTTCCTCGATCTCTTCGTACGGAGCAGGGGGCGGCGGGGGCGGCGGAGCCTCTTCCAGGTATTCCGGCACTTCCTCTATTTCTTCCATATCCTCCATTTCCCAGTCCTCTTCCCAATCGAAGTCGAACAAGGGAGGATCGGGATCGGACACTTCGACGGCAGCAAGCAGGAGGACGTCTTGATTCCAGGCCAGTTGGAAGTCGGAATCGAGGGAAACATAGCGATATCCGTCAGCCTGCATGACCTCGAAAGCGCCTCCGAAGAACTGCTGCAGCAGCCCTTCGAACTTTCCGGCATCGGACATGGCCATCAGGTAGCCGAAGGCCTGACGATCGGCTTGCAGACTGGCGAATAGGCAGGATTCCTGCATGAGATCGACTCCCATGGCGGAGGGATCGCTTAGCAGATCGTCCATCGGCGAACCGGATCCCATTCCACCGATCATCCCTTGGGTGATCATTTGAAAGATCCCTAACTGCTTGATCTTCTCGAAGTCCATCTTGGCGTCCAGGGAAGCCGGGCGCACGCTCAGGTTGAAGGTTACGTCGCCGGGGATATATTGAAGGGTAGATTGCGCCTGCAGGCCTGTGGCGACCAACAGGCAAAAGGCGAGGGTTTTGAAAAAATGCTGCATTGCAAAGGGGTTAAACGAAAAGATAGGGATTAAAAAATAACCGAATTAGCGATCGTAGCGTCGCCCTTGATGAGCGCGCCTACCGATTGCTCCAGTTTGATAGCTTTTTTGCTGGCCGATACCTGGGCCTGCTCGTTGGTGTAGGTGCGAATGGGTTTCTGGAACCGATAGACGCTGACGATGCGGGCCGTTTCGAGCATATAGCGCTGCATCGTGGGCAACTGATCGTAGTCGAGCAGGGTCACCGGATAGTTGAAATACCGGCGAAACGCCTTGGTCGTATAGTCGTAGTTGTCGAGCTTGATGGTCTCGAAAGGCGTGCGATTGATCGCATCGGCCACAAAATTGATGGCATTGTTGAGGTCCTTCACATTGGTAAAGTC
>JAGQXA010000473.1 GCA_020436865.1 Saprospiraceae bacterium
GCCAGCGCCAGCGCCCACCAGAAGCCCCGGATCTGAAAGCCTTTCAGTAGGTGGTTGGCCAGGAGCAGGATCAATGCGTCGACCACGAAATGGAACAGGCCCAGGGTCAGGAAATTGAGCGGAAGGGACAGAAAATTGAGAATGGCGCCGAGGGTGGCGTTCAGTACGGCCAGTACCAATGCGGTGATCAGGGCGCTCACGAAATTGTCGATCCGCACATGCGGACGAAGCAAGTAGGCTGCTGCAAAAAGGGCCAGGCCGTTCAGCAGGAGTTTGATCAGAAGGTCCATAACAGGGTGTTTTGGTAAGTAGGGTCGGATCAGTTGTTGGTCGTCGCGTCGGCCTCCTGCAGGCGGGCAAGTTCCTGCTCCTTTTCCCACAGTTGTTGCTTGAGGCGTTCGTTTTCCTGCCGGAGTTCCTCGACCCGCCGTTGATAGTATTCGAGGTCTTCTTTTAGCTTGGCTTCCTCGCGGGACCCTTGCTCCGGTAGGGTAGGGGTGGCGGGTTCGGCGGGCCGGTTGGGTTCTTCCAGGGATCTGGTCGGTTTTTCGGTCTGATCAGCCGCTTGCTCAATGCCCAGTAAGTCCTTTAATTTGGCGATGCCGTCTTCTCCGTTAATGTAAGAGGCCCCCAGAAAAGCGACGGGAGCCGCAACGATCAGCACGAGCATGAACCGGGCAAAACCGGTGATCTTCAATCCTCTTCGAGACATTATGGGTAGATTTTGATTTGATGAAACGAACCTTCCAAAGGTAGTCCTTGCCCATCGTTGTGGCAGCTATTATCTACACAGTTCCGGAAAAATTGGATGAATGGTCGTTTAGTGGACGACCGGAAAAAAGGTATTTTTGGGCCATGCCTGAAGTGATCCTTTTCGACGCCCTGCGCACTCCCCGGGGAAAGGGCAAAGCGGGAGGCGCTCTTTACGAGCTTCGCCCGATCGATCTCCTGGCGGGTCTGTTGCGGGCCGTGCAGGAGCGCGGCGCCTTCGATCCGGGCCTGGTGGAAGACCTTCTGATCGGCTGCGTGACGCCCATCGGCGATCAAGGCTACAATATTGCCAAAGCAGCCTTGCTCCATGCAGGCTGGCCGCCGACGGCGCCCGGCATGCAACTGAACCGCTATTGTGCCTCCGGCCTCGAAGCCGTCAACCTCAGTGCCGCCCGCATCGCGGCAGGCTGGCAGTCGCTGGCCCTGGCCGGTGGGGTCGAAAGCATGAGCCGGGTGCCCATGGGGTCCGACGGAGGAGCTTTGCTGACCGATCCGGAGGTCATCAACGAGGTGGGCTACCTCCCCCAGGGCGTCGCGGCCGACCTGATCGCCACCCTGGAGGGCTTTAGCCGCGAAGAAGTCGATCGGCTGGCCTGGCGCTCGCATCAGCGCGCCGCGCAGGCACAGGCCGAAGGCTATTTTTCCCCCTCACTGATCCCTGTCTACGACCCGAGTGGTTTACTCATACTCGACCACGACGAGGCGGTTCGTCCCGATACTGAACTGGAGCGGCTCGGACTCCTGCATCCGGCCTTTGCGAAGGCGGGCAGACTGGGATTCGACGATCTGGCGCGCTGGAAATATCCGCAGGTCGAACGCATCGAGCACGTGCACACTGCCGGCAACTCTTCCGGTATCGTCGACGGCGCCGCCCTGGTCTTGCTCGGTGAGCGCTCGCAGGGCGAGGCGATGGGACTGCGGGCGAGAGCCCGTATTCTGTCTACAGCCACCGTCAGTACCGATCCGACGCTTATGCTCGGCGGGCCGGCGCCGGCCTCGCGCCTGGCCCTGGAACGGGCCGGCCTGGCCGTCGGCGACGTCGACCTGTGGGAGGTCAACGAGGCCTTCGCCTCGGTCGTGCTGAAATTTCAACGGGAAATGGGGGTCGAGGAAGATCGCGTCAACGTCAACGGCGGCTCGATCGCGCTCGGACATCCGTTGGGCGCTACCGGGGCCATGTTGCTCGGCACGCTGCTCGACGAGCTGGAACGCCGCGATCTGTCGACCGGGGTGGTCACACTCTGCGCCGGCGCCGGGATCGGCATTGCCACCCTGATCGAACGGGTATAAACGACACGAATGATCCGCTACCAAAAAGATACCGACAACATTGCGACGTTAACGCTCGACATGCAGGGGCGCAACGTCAACATCATCAACCACGAGATCAGTGCGGCCTTTTCTCCGGTGCTGGAGCATCTGAAGAAGGAAAAGGCCCGCCGGGCCCTGCGGGGGGTGATCATCACCTCGGCGAAGCGATCCTTCCTGGCCGGGGGTGATCTGGAGTACCTGCACGGGGCCACCGACCCAAAGGCCCTTTTCGAATTTTCCGAGAAGCTCAAAGGCGTTTTTCGCGACCTCGAGCGGCCCGGAGTGCCGGTCGTCGCCGCGATCAACGGTACGGCTTTGGGCACGGGGTTCGAACTGGCGCTCGCCTGCCACCACCGCATTTCCGTCGACGATCCGCACATTCGGCTCGGGCATCCGGAGACCACCCTCGGGCTGATGCCCGGCAGCGGCGGCGTGATCCGGCTGCTTTGGCTGCTCGGCCTGGAGCGTGCCTTTCCGGTGCTCGAAGGCGGGCAGAGCTACGCTCCGGCCGAGGCGCTGCAAGTGGGGCTGGTCGACGAACTGGCCGTGAACGAACGGGCGATGATCGATCAGGCCAAGGAGTGGCTGCTGCAAATGCCCGAAGGACGGCGGCCCTGGGATACGGCCAGCGGCGCTATCCCCGGAGGGACGGCCAACAGCGCGGCCGTCGCGCAGGTCGTCAGCCGCCTTGCTGCGGGTATCGCGCGAAAATACCGCAACAACTATCCGGCTCCGCAGGCGATCCTGAGCACATTGGCGGAAGGCAGCAAGGTGAACTTCGACACCGCCTGCCGCCTGGAAAGCCGGCAGTATGCCCGCCTCCTGGCCGGACAGGTCAGCAAGAACATGATCCAGGCTTTTTGGTTCGATCAGAAAGATATCCGTGCCGGGATCAGCCGGCCCAAGGGCTTCGGCAAGTTCCGCCCGCGCAAGGTCGGCGTCATCGGCGCCGGCCTGATGGGCTCGGGCATCGCCGTTTCCTGCCTGTTGACCGGGCTGGAGGTGGTACTAAAGGACGTATCGAAACCGATCGCTGAAAAAGGACGCGACTATGTGCGACGCCGGCTAGAACTGCTGCAGACGGAAGGGCGACTCTCCGCCGCGGAAGCCGAGCAGATGCTGGGGCGGATCGCCACGACGGAAACGCCGCGCGATTTCGCCGCCTGCGACCTCGTCATCGAGGCGGTCTTCGAGAATGCCGAGGTGAAAGCCAAGGTCACCCGGGAGGCGGAGGCCTTTTTGGACGAATATTCGCTGTTTGCCAGCAATACGACCTCTATCCCGATCACCCGCCTGGGAGAGGCCTCCCTGCGTCCGGAAAATTACGTCGGCCTCCACTTTTTTCACCCCGTCGAGGGGATCCCGCTGGTAGAGGTGGTGCGGGGGAACAAGACCTCCGACGAAACGGTGGCCCGGGCCTTCGACTTTGTGAAGGCCATCCGGAAAACGCCCATCGTGGTCAAGGACGCCTGGGGCTTCTACGCCGCTCGTGTGCGCAATACCTATATCCTGGAAGGGATCACCCTGCTGCAGGAAGGCTACCCCCCGGCCCTGATCGAAAACCTGGGCA
>JAGQXA010000474.1 GCA_020436865.1 Saprospiraceae bacterium
AAAGTAGAAAGAGGAAAGAATCCAGAATCCAGTATCCAGAATCAGCAACAAAATGAATTCCATCCGCCATATTTTCGTTCTGATCGCCGCCCTTTCGCTCCCGCTGTTTTCCACAGCCCAGGGCAACCTGCCGTCGGAGAACGTGACGGTTCTGAAAAATTTCGAAGCCAAACTCGCCGAAGCTGAGCGCGTCGAGATCCAGCCTGAATTGCCGGCGACCGATACGGTACGCCTCACCCAGGTGTACACCCTGCCGTTCAAGACCCTTTCGGTCGACTATCCGCCGCCCCGCATCCGGCCGATCGCCATGCCTCGCGACGAAGTTCAGGAGGGCTACAACGGCTACCTCAAACTGGGCGTCGGCATCCCGACGACCTTCTACGCCGACGCTTCGTATCATCTCTTCAACGATGAACTGTACGACCTCGGCCTGCGCTTCCTGCACCATTCTACCAACAACAAGAAGGTCGACAATCAGCGCTTCATGTTCAACCAGGTGGGCGTCGATGGCAACTACTACTTCGATCAGGGCTTCGCCGTCAACGGTCGCCTGCAGTACACCTCCGACATCGTGCATTTTTACGGCTACAATTTCGACCCCGATCTCGAAGGCCGGCCGATCGCCACGGAGGATATCCGGCAGAATTTCTCCACGCTCGACCTGGGGGTCGGCATCTTCAATTCCGCCCGTACGGTGGCCGATTTCAACTACAGCGCCGATGCCGATCTGTACTTCATGTCCGACAGCTACGGCGCCACCGAACGCGGCTTCAACCTCCGCGCGAAAGGCACCAAATGGGTCAACGAGCTGCACTCGATCGACATCGGGCTACGCACCGATTTCACGACCTATGAAGATACCGCGAAGCAAAACCTGAACAACTTCTACCTCACGCCCAGCTTCACCTTCCACGGCGAGTTCCTGAAGGCCAAACTGGGCGGGATCGTGGCTTCGCATGAAGACGAGTTCTTCCTCTACCCCGACGCCCAGGTCACGGCCAATATCATCGGCAGCAGCCTGGCCGCCTTCATCGGCGCCGAAGGCAACCTGCAGAAGAATACCTTCCGCTCGCTAAGCGACTACAACCCCTTCATTGTGTCGCGGGTCGAGTTGCGCAATACCGATTACCTCCATTTCTACGGAGGGGTACAGGGCAATCTGAAGGTGCTGGAATATTCCGGTCAGGTCGGCTATCAACAGGCCGACGACCTGGCGATGTATCTTGTCGAAGATCCGCCGGAAAACGACGTTCGCAAGCGCTTCGTCGTGCTGTACGACTCCGTATCGATCTTCAATATCCGGGGCTCCTTGACCGCCCGGCCGCTGAAAGGCCTCGAGATCATCGGTACCGTCAACCAGAATTTCTACGACCCGGCCAACCAGGAGAAGGCCTGGCACCTGCCCTCACTTACGATCAACGGCAGCATTCTGTACAAGACGCTGGAGGACCAACTCCTCCTGAAGACAGAGATCTTTGTGGAAAACGGCGTGCCCTACCTCAATTCCGACGGCATAGCCGACAACCTCAACGGACTGTTCGATCTGAGCCTGGGCGCCGAGTATTTCTTCTCCGATAACTTCGGCGCCTTCGTGCAGATCAATAACCTGCTCGACAACAAACGCCGACGCTGGGATTTTTACCCGACCTACGGAATGAACGTGCTGGTGGGCGCTTCGGCGAGGTTCTAGGAAGGAGATGTGGGATTTGAGATTTGAGATTTGAGATATGCGGAACGACTTTCTGATATTCGCCCTCCTTTCTACCCTGCTGATCAGTGGGATCGCCTATTTTCTTTGGCCGCCCTTCTGGTGGGCTTTTCTGCTTTTCGGCCCTCTCATCCTGCTGGGCTTCTACGACTATTTCCAGACCCGCAACGTCATCATCCGCAATTTTCCGATCCTAGGCCGGGGCCGTTACATCATGGAGGCGCTGCGCCCGAAGATCCAGCAGTATTTCATCGAATCCAATACCGACGGCAAGCCGATCAGCCGGATCTATCGCGAAGTGATCTATCAGCGGGCTAAGCAGGGACTCGACACCTCGCCCTTCGGCACCCAGTTCGACGTCTATGCCGAAGGTTACGAGTGGATGAACCATTCGCTCGCTGCTCTCGACGCGCACCAGCTCGACCAGCATCCGCGGGTGCGGGTGGGTGGTCCGCAGTGTACCCAAGCCTATTCGGCCAGCATTCTGAACGTGTCGGCAATGAGCTTCGGCTCGCTGAGCAAGAATGCCGTCCAGGCCCTCAACGGCGGCGCGCGCATCGGGAATTTTGCCCATAACACCGGCGAAGGCGGGATCAGTCCGTACCACCAGGAGCCCGGAGGCGACCTGATCTATCAGGTGGGCACCGGCTATTTCGGTTGCCGCAGCGAAGAAGGCAACTTCTCGCCCGAGCGCTTCGCCGAACGCACGGCCGACGAGCAGGTCAAGATGATCGAGATCAAACTGTCGCAAGGGGCCAAGCCCGGACACGGCGGCATTTTGCCGGCCGGCAAGAACACTCCGGAGATTGCCCGGATCCGCCATGTGCAGCCCTACACTTCCGTGATCTCCCCACCCTACCACCGGGCGTTTTCGAGCCCGGCCGGTTTGTTGGAGTTCATCCAGCAGTGCCGCGAGCTCGCCGGCGGAAAACCCGTCGGCTTCAAGCTGTGCGTCGGACGTCGCAGCGAGTTCCTTTCGATCTGCAAGGCGATCCGGGACACCGGCATCTACCCCGACTTCATCACGATCGACGGAGGGGAAGGAGGTACTGGCGCCGCCCCCCTGGAATTCTCCAATTCGGTAGGCATGCCCTACAAGGAAGGCCTGGCCTTCGCCTACGACGCCCTGGTCGGTTTCGACCTGAAGAAGGAGATCAAGTTATTTGCTTCCGGAAAGATCATTACCGGCTTTCACCTGTTCCGGGCACTGGCGCTCGGCGCCGACATCTGCAATAGCGCCCGGGCCATGATGATGGCGCTCGGCTGCATCCAGGCGTTGGAATGCAATAAGAACACCTGTCCGACCGGCGTCGCCACCCAAGATCCCGAGCTGGTGGGCGGACTGGTCGTGGCCGACAAGAAGCAGAAAGTGGCCAATTACCACCACGATACCGTGGAAAGCCTGGTGGAACTCCTTGCCGCTGCCGGCCTCTCTTCTCCCGATCAGGTGAACCGCTCGCACGTTTGGCGGCGAGTGAGTATGGTCGGCACGATGCGCTTCGACGAACTCTTTCCCTATTTACCCCAAGGCTGCCTGCTGGAGGAAGACAGCGTTCCCGAATCCTGGCGAAAAGACTGGCTCGAAGCATCGGCCGACAGCTTCCTGCCGAAGATGACGGTCACGCAGGG
>JAGQXA010000475.1 GCA_020436865.1 Saprospiraceae bacterium
AAGGCCAAGCGATCGCCCCGGTCGAGTTTCAGGTCGACCCCGTTGAGCACCTGGATCGAGCCGTAGTGTTTGGTCAGGCGGTGCGCCTCGACGACGATCTGGCCGGAGCGGGGCGCCGCCGGAAAGCGGATGTTCATGACGGAGCCGTCTTCCTGATCGACTTCGATGCGCTCCATTTTGTCGAGTTGCTTTTGCATCGACTGCGCCATTTTGGTCTTGGTCGCCTTGGCCATAAACCGATTGATGGTCCGTTCTTTCTGGGCGATGACCTTCTGTTGGTTCTGGAAGGCGGCCATCATTTTCTCCCGCCGCTCCTGTCGCAGTTCGAGGTATTTGCTATACGGCGCCTTGTAATCGTAGAGTTTGCCCAGTTCGATCTCGACCGTGCGATTGGTGACGTTATCGAGGAATTGTTTGTCGTGCGAAATGACGATCACGGCGCCGGGATAATCCTGCAGGAAGCGCTCCAGCCAGATGATCGATTCGATATCGAGGTGGTTGGTCGGTTCGTCGAGCAGCAGAAAATCGGGGCGCTGCAAGAGCATTTTGGCCAATTCGACCCGCATTTGCCAGCCCCCGCTGAACTCGGTGGTCTGCCGCCCAAAATCGGCATTCCGAAAGCCCAAACCTTTGAGCACCCGCTCGGCATCGGCTTCCATCGTGGCGCCTCCCAGCAGTTGAAAGCGATCGTTCAGATCGGAAAACTCGGTGAGGAGGTCGTGGTAGCTCTCGCTTTCGTAGTCCTCCCGGCGGGCCATTTCGTCGTTGATCTCGTGCAGGCGCTTGTCGATCCGGCGCACCTCTTCGAAGGCCGTCAGGGTTTCCTCCAGCACGGTGCGGCCGCGGGGCAGCTGCATTTCCTGATGCAGGAAGCCCAGGGTCGAGTCCGAGGGGCGGGCGATCTGCCCTTCGTCGGGTCGCATCGCTCCGGCAACGACCTTGAGCAGGGTCGACTTACCGGCCCCGTTGCGCCCGACCAGTCCGATGCGGTCGCGGTCGCCCACGACCAGTGTTACAGAATCGAGGAGGATGCGGTCGCCGTATTTGATGAAGATGTTGCTTGCGTTGATCATGGGTGCTGGATGCTAAATACTGGATGCTGGGGGGGGTCAGGCTTTAGTCAGGGTGAAACCGAAGGTGGAGCCCAGGTTGATGGAGCTGCGCACATTGATGGTTTGCTGATGCGCCTCGATGATGTGTTTGACGATAGACAGGCCGAGGCCGGAGCCCCCGCGGGATCGCGAGCGGCTCTTATCGACCCGATAGAAGCGCTCGAAGACGTGATTGATGTGTTCCTTGGGGATGCCGATCCCGTTGTCGGCCACTTCGACCAGAATATTGCGGTCCATATCGTAGAAACCCACCTTGGTATGGCCGCCGTCGCGGCCGTATTTGATGGAGTTGCTGACGAGGTTGACCAGCACCTGCCGGATACTTTCCCGGTCGGCCCGCACCTTGAAGTGCTGGTCGGCGCCCGGTTTGAAGATCAGTTCGATGCGGCGTTCGCGCGCCTGCATTTCCAGGTCTTCGAACACTTCCAGGGTCAGGTCGCGGATGTCGAAATTCTGCATTTCGAGGATCAATTCGCCCGACTCGAGGCGGGAGATCGATTCGAGGTCTTCGACGATCGTGTTAAGACGTTCGACGTTCTTGTTGGCCCGTTCAAGGTAGCTGCGATGCACCTGTGGGTCGTACATGCCCCCGTCGAGCAAGGTTTCCAGATAGCCCTGGATATTGAAGATCGGCGTCTTCAGTTCGTGAGAGATATCCCCCAGGAAGCGGCGGCGGTATTCCTGCCATTTCTTGAGCGCTTTGATCTCTTCAGCCTGGTTTTCCGCCCACTCAGACACCTCCTTCTCCACCTCGTCGATGATGTCGGCCGACAGATCGATGGTGGTCGGCTTTTCCTCCGGGTGCAGTTTGTGTTTGTGAATGGACTTGTAGATCAGTTTGATCTTCCGGTAGATGTACCGTCGAAGGTAGTAAATGGTCGTCAGGTAGGTCGCGGCAAAAACGATGGCCAATACCAATAGCAGGCCGGCCCAGGGGATCGGCAACAGTCCGGTCAGCCGGAACAAGGCGGCCACTGCGGTCAGCAGAGCAGCCACGAAAGAAGAAGACACCAGCGCGATTTGCTGCGGTGTGGGATTTTTCAGCATCTAGAACTCGAATTTATAGCCGATCCCTTTGATGGTCTTGATGTAGCCGTCGCCGATCTTTTCCCGCAGTTTTCGGATATGCACATCGATCGTGCGGTTGCCGACGATCACGTCGGTGCCCCAAACTTTGCGGAAGATCTCTTCGCGGGTAAAGACCTTTCCGGGCTTGCTGATCAGCAGATTGAGCAGTTCGAACTCCTTCTTGGCCAGTTCGATCACCTCTCCGTTGCGTTCGACCGTGACCCGTTCGCGGTCGATGACCAGATCGCCCACTTCCGCCTGATCGATCTCGTCGGCTTGATCGGTTCGACTTGGGCGTCGCAAGAGGGCCTTGATCCGGCTGGTGAACACCCGTGGACGGATCGGTTTGGTAATGTAGTCGTCGCCGCCCACGTCGAGGGCTGCGATCTGGGAATAGTCTTCCTCCCTGGCGGTCAGGAAGGCGATGAGCGTTTGGTCGAACTGCCGGTTGTTGCGCAGCGTACGGCACACCTCCACCCCATCCATCTTGGGCATCATGATGTCGAGTACAATGAGGTGTGGTTTTTCGCGCTCGGCGATCGACAATCCCTCTTCGCCGTTGGAGGCCGTAAACACCTCATAGCCTTCCTTGACGAGATTGTACCGCAAAAACTCGAGGATGTCCGGCTCGTCGTCTACGACCAGGATCTTGACGTTTTCCATGTCAATGGTTTCTTGCTATCAATAAAGGTCTGTGGCCCGGGAAAGTTTCCGCTTTCGCCAAACCGCGTGCAAATTACGAATTTCTGCGGGACTGTGGGACTTGGGATTTGCGATGTGGAAGGCGCGTTTTGAGCAGGATTAGGATGTTTTAATTTTTTCTTTGAAAAAAAGATGAGAAAATTTTAGATGATTAAAAGATTATTTTCAAAATAAAACAGATGATTTTTTCATTCAATCAATTTGTTTTTGTCGATCAAAAGGGATATTTTTGTAAAAAACTGATCGTCAATGAAAAAGCAGCAAATCAACCGCAAGCACAACTTCCCCGATGCGGACCTGTACCTCGAATGTGTCGAGCGCATTCGCCTGGCGCAGGCCGATCTGGAGCAGTTCGAGCAATACGGCTACGATCGCGAGCGCCTGAAGAAGTTCCTGGCCCAATGCGAGAAGTTCCGGGAGCTGCCGGGAGACGACGAGCTGGTCGGCGAGCAGATGATCATGACCGATAAAAAATACGACTCGGCCGAGAAACTGAAGTCGGCCATCCGCAGTTTAATGACGCGGGTGGCCATGAAATACAACAACCGCAGCGGCCGCTACCGGAAATTCGGCACGGCTAAAATGGGCGATATGACCGACGCCCAGCTGATCTTCTGCGCGCGGCGGGTTGTGCGCGTGGCGCGGCAGCAGATCGACTTTCTGGCGGAAGTGGGGGTCAACGAAAACATCATCGGCCGGGTCTCCACCGCCTGCCGCGATTTCGAGAACGCGGTCAACCTGCAACACGACCGGGTCGCCGAACGCGACATCGCCGTGGAGCGCAGGGTCGAAGCGGCTAACAAGCTATACGAAGAATTGGTCACCCTGAGCAATGTCGGCAAGGATATCTGGGCCGAACGCGATCGGACCCGCTACGAGCAGTACGCCCTTTACGAAAGCAACAACGAACAAAAAAAGGCGAGGAAAGCCAAGAGCGCGGAGGAGGCCTAGCGTCGGCCCTTCCCCCGGCGGTTGCGCAAGCGGGGGTGGTTCCATTCTTCCTTCTGGGCGAATTCAACGATGCGTTTCATGAAGCCCATCACCGAAAGGAAGACCAGGTATCCCAGGGTGAGCACGACATAGATCCAGCGATATGACCCGGCCTCGTCGATCGACAGCGAAGAGAACAGATAGGCCATTAAACCGTTCGCAGCGGCCAGCGCCGCAAAGCTCATGATCGAGCGCGACCAGTACTTGTTCAGATCGGCAGCCGACAAGCTGAAGATGCTGTTGAAAATGGCATAGAAAAGCATGAAGGCCGCCGCCGACAGCCAGGGAAAGCGCTCGCCGACTTCGATCAAGCCCGTCCAGTGCACGAATTTCCCTCCCACCATGACGATCACCGCAGCCCCGAAGACGACGGCCGCTTGCAGAAAGGGATTGTAAGCCTTGTAAAATATGGATCTGTCCTCTTGGATCATGACTATTATGGTTTGCCGGGAACGAGCTACTTCTCCACGGGTTCGCCGTGCAGATCGTACTCGGTGGCATCGGTGATGTAAATGTCGGCGAAATCGCCCAGGCGCACGTAATGCCGGTCGGCCGACACGATCACCTCATTGTCCACCTCGGGCGAATCGCCCTCCGTGCGGCCATAGAAATGGGCGCCTTCTTTGCGGTCGAACAGCACTTTCACGACCCGTCCGATCTTTTCCTGGTTCTTCTGCAGGGAGATCTCCTGTTGTATCTCCATCACGCGATTGGCTCGTTCGGCCTTGAGTTCGGCCGGCACATCGTCGGGCAGATCGTAGGCGCGGGTACTTTCCTCGTGGGAATATTGAAACACCCCTACCCTTTCGAACTGCATCTCCTCGACGAACGAGCACAGTTCCTCGAATTCTTCGTCCGTTTCTCCCGGGAATCCGACCAGCATGGTGGTGCGGATGGTGATGCCCGGCACCCGTTCGCGAGCGTAGCGGATCAATTCCTCCGTTTCCCGGCGGGTGATCTGACGGCGCATGCGTTCAAGCACGGTGTCGCTGGCGTGTTGAAGCGGAATATCCAGATAGTTGCAGATCTCCGGTCGCCGGGCCATGACGTCGAACACTTCCAGGGGGAACTTGCTCGGATAGGCGTAGTGCAGACGGATCCACTCGATCCCTTCGACATCGGCCAGGGCGTCGAGCAAGGCCGGCAGTTCGCGCTTTTTGTAGAGATCGAGTCCGTAGTAAGTCAACTCCTGCGCGATGAGCATCAACTCCTTTACCCCGCGGCGGGCCAGGCTACGCGCCTCAGCCACCAGCTCGTCGATGGACCGGCTGACGTGACCGCCGCGCATCAGCGGGATGGCACAGAAGGAGCAGGTGCGGTTGCAGCCCTCCGAGATCTTCAGGTAGGCGTAGTGTTCCGGAGTGGTGATCAAGCGCTCGCCGATCAGTTCGTGCTTGTAGTCGGCATTCAGGCGGGCCAGCAAGGCCGGCAGTTCAAGGGTGCCGAAATAGGCGTCGACCTCCGGGATCTCCTTTTCCAGATCGTCCTTATAGCGTTGCGACAGGCAACCGGTCACGTACAGTTTTTCGATCCCGCCCCGGCTCTTCACCTCGGCATATTCCAGGATGGTGTTGATGCTCTCTTCCTTGGCCAGGTCGATGAAGCCGCAAGTATTGACGATGACGACATTGGCGCCGTCGCCCTGACCGTCGTGTTCCACTTCGAAGTCGTTGCCCCGCAGCTGCGTGATCAGGTTTTCGGAATCGACCAGATTTTTCGAACAGCCCAGAGTGATGACGTTCACCTTATCGCGTCGCGTCGTTCTCGCTTTCATGGATTCTTTTAATATCGTACCGGGAAAACAAGCGATTTCCCCAAAAGATCATTTTTCTTCGCTATTGATGCCGGGTTGGGTGAGGGTGAACCCTTCTCTCTTCTTGGCTTCTGCCACCATCGCAGCTACGTCGGCCAGCAATTGCCGGGCGTCGAACACGATGCCGTCTTTGATGGTGTACTTCACACCGCCGACTCTGATCACTTCGTCGTCGTCGTTCAACTTGATAGCGCCGGTGCCATACAGCACCTTCAGGTTTTGCAGCGGATTTTCCTCGACGACTACCAGGTCGGCCAGTTTTCCCACTTCGATCGTGCCGATCCGATCGTCCATCCCCAACGCTTCCGCCCCATAGAGCGTAGCCGAGCGAATGACCTCGAGCGGATGGAAGCCGGCCTCGCGAAGGAGTTCCAGTTCCCGGACATAGGCAAAGCCATACAGTTGGAAAATGAAGCCCGAATCGGAACCTGTGGTCACCCGACCGCCCCGGTTTTTGTACTCATTGACGAAGGTCATCCACAAGCGGTAGTTCTCCTTCCAGGCTACCTCCTGTTCGGTGCCCCAAAAATGCCAATAGGAGCCATGCGATTCGCGACTGGGCAGGTAAAAACGCCACAAGGAAGGCATGGTGTAGGTTTCATGCCATTCGGCGCGGCGAGCGCGGTGCAGGTCGCGGCTGGCCTCGTAGATATTGAACGTGGGGTCGAGCGTAAAATCGAGGGCCAGCAGTTCGTCCATCACCCGGTTCCAATGCTCGGAATAGGGCTTGGCGGCCTGTTTCCAAAGCCGGCCCGCCTCGGCAAAGCGGTCTTGTTCGTTCTGATAGTTGTAGTCGAGCGGATAATCCTGCACGGTGCGGTCGGTGAAGAGCGCCTCCGGTAGTCCATACCAATGCTCCATGCTGGTCAGCCCGGCACGGGCCGAATGCAGCACATTCCACCGGGCCACATCCATTTGCGCATGGTGGCAGGCCGAGCGCAGCCCCAGCTTTCTGTTTTCGTCGAGTGCGGCCGACATGATCTCCGGCGGCGCGCCGAAGAACTTGATGCCGTCGGCGCCGCGTTGCGCGTTCTGCCGTACCCAGGCACGGGCCTGCTCGGCGGTGGTGATCGGCGCATCGCTGCCCTGTCCGAAAACCGCGTACGCCTGTATCCGCGGGGCCGTGATCTCGTTGCGCTGACTGCGCTGCTTGTGTTCGAGCACCCAGTCGAGCCCATTCCCGCAAGCCGGCTCGCGGATCGTGGTCACCCCGTGCGCCATCCACAATTTGAACACATACTCGGCGCTGACGCCCTGCGCCTCGCCTCCGATGTGGCCATGCAGGTCGACAAAACCCGGCAAGAGGTACATGCCTTCGCAATCGAGTTCGCGGCCGCCGGGCCGCAAGCGGGGGCGGCGGGAGGAATCGATCGGCACTCCCGGGTTACCGACCAAACGGATCTCGGCGATGCGGTTGTCTTCAATAACGAGATCGTACGGACCGCGGGGCGGAGCGCCGTTGCCGTTGATGAGGGTCACTCCGCGAATGATCAATTGAGAGAAGGGTCCTTCTCCTTCCTGGCGGTCGGGCGCCGCTTCTACCTGCGACCAGGATATAGCAGGGTTACCGGCAAAGACCAGGAAAAAAAACAAGGGCAGGAGGCAATGAGATCGCATAGGCAGGCTATTGTGCATGAACCCGACAAAATTAAGCAAATGCCGCAAGGCGCCATGCCGGACAGATACTTTCTTTCCGGGAAAATCGTTAACTCAATATTCTCCACAGACCGGTACGGCCTCCGATCCTGAACACCTCGCGTATGAAAAAATGTTACCCATTCCTGTTCGCACTTTTCTATATGGGGGTCGCCGCCGGGCAAGTTGATCTGTCGTACGGTTTCCGTCATTTGGACGCTCCGTTCTGGGACCTCCTGCTGGGCAAAGACGAAACGCTCTTCAAGAACGGATATAGCGTGGGGGCCGGAGTACAATTATTCCGCTCGTCCGAGCGCTGGCGTCTGGTGCCGTCGGCTTCTTTCAGCGAATTCCGTCGCGAGCCGATGCGGGTGCGCGGAGGCAGCCAAACCCACGCCCGCATTCTGCAGTTGCGGGCGCCCTTGCGCTGGTATCCGATGAGTTATTTCGACCACTGCAACTGCCCCCCCTTCAATAATGGCTTTTTTCTGGAAGGCTCGCTGAACTGGAATCGCTTCGATCTTTCCTTCCGCGAACCCGACATGCATGCCGCAGACCGGGCCGAGGCCTTCGGTTGGGGCTTCGGCGCAGGCCTTGAACTGGCCTATGCCGACTGGCTGATCATCACCCCGCAGTTCCTTTTCCAAGGCATCCCTTCGATCCGCTGGGAGGGTCTGGGAAATATGCGGGACCCGCAAACGGATTACTTCTTCCGCGAAGAAACTTTCGTCAGGAAGATGGGTTTTGAAATTCACGTCCTGCTCCTGCTCTATCCCCAACAGGAGCCGGTGCAGTTACCGCAAACTCCTTAACTTTACCGGCAAAATCAGACCATGAGACTACTGCTGACCTTTGGCATTCTGAGCATGTTGCTCGCTCCTGCGCAGGCTCAATTCGGCATCAACGGCGCCTATGCCCGGGCAAACGCCGGCGATTGGGAACAACTCGTCGCGACCGAATGGGGCGATGGCCCTTCCTTCTACCAGAACGGCTGGAAAGCCGGGGTTGACTACTGGTTCCGCCTCAAGAAGGTCCGCCTCGAATTCCTGCCGGAGGTGGGATACGGGCGCTGGGAAGCCCGGAACGAGGCCGAAACCTTCGAAACGTCGACGATCTATTTCCAGCTCAACGCCAACCTCTATCCCTTCAACTTTCTGGACGACTGCGATTGTCCGACCTTTTCGAAGCAGGACCCGTTCCTGAAAAAGAGCTTCTTCCTGCAACTCAGTCCGAGCGTGCAGCGAATGACCCACCGCTATGCTCCGGTCAACAACGAGATCTACGAAGTGGCCGACTGGGCCTACGGTCTCGGCCTGGGCGCCGGGGTCGACCTGGGCGTCTCCGACCTGCTGACCCTCACTCCCTTCGTTCGCTACTCGGTCTTGTGGCAAGTGGAATGGGAGGAATTCCGGGCGCTTCCTCTTTTCGAGCAGCAAACACCCGAACCGTCTCCCGATGTTCCAACCGACTGGTCGCAGCTGGAAGTTGGGCTGCGCCTGGGCGTTCGGCTCAACGAATGAGGGCCTAGATCCGCTCGATGCGATCGCCTTCGAATATCTTCCAGGCAGGAAAGTGTCTGATTTTAGTCAAGACAAGATTTTAGCGCCATAAAAGCCGCCCCTTTGGCGAGCAAGGCTTACCTTTGGAAGGTATAAAGGCGGCAACAGGCAGAAGGGAAAACCCGGCCTTAGCCTCCGGATCTGCCCGCCTGGTTTCCCGGACGGAGCGAACCCGACAAAGTATGCTGTGCTGTGAAGATGAGAAAACCATTCACCTGTCTATTGGTTTTTTGGTGTTGCTTGGGATGGAATTCAGGTATTTCCCAACAACTCGACCACGTACAGGGCGAAGTGCTGATCCAGTTGGCTTCCGGTGAAGACCCCTGGGACCTGCTCTCCGACCTGCCAGTGCTGAACGGCTCTGCGAGCCCGGCCCAGCCTTTGCGCGCCATTGCCCCCAGTCAACGCATCTGGCTCCTCTCGTTCGATCACACCAGCGTCAACGAAATGCTGCTGCTGGCAAAATTGCGGTCAGATGAACGCGTGCAGGCGGCACAATTCAACCACTTCCTGCAATCGCGCACCACGGTGCCCAACGATCCCTTTTTCGCCTATCAGTGGCCCTGGTACAATACCGGAAATCCGGGAGGGCTTCCCGACGCCGACATCGATGCCACGGAGGCCTGGGATCACACCACCGGGGGCCTGACCCCTGCCGGAGATACCATCGTCGTGGCCGTGATCGACGACGGCACCGACCCCGACCATCCCGATCTGGCGGCCAATCTTTGGCGCAATTACGCGGAGATCCCATACAATAATATCGACGACGACGACAACGGCTACATCGACGACCATTGGGGTTGGAATGTGTCGGCCGGCATCGACCTCGTACAGTTTGGGTCGCACGGCGTCAAGGTATCCGGACTGATCGGGGCCGTTGGCGACAATCAGACCGGGATCGCCGGGGTCAACTGGGACGTCAAGATCCTCAATGTCGTGGGGATCACGAACGTGGAGTCGGAGGTGCTGGCCGGTTTCGAGTACGTTCTGCAGACGCGCTTGCGCTACAATCAATCCGAGGGCGCCGAAGGCGCTTTCGTGGTAGCGCTCAACACCTCCTGGGGCGTCGATGGAGGCCAGCCCGACGATGCGCCGCTCTGGTGCGCCTTTTACGACGCGCTGGGTCAAGCCGGCATCCTCAGTTGCGCTTCCACCGCCAACCACGACTGGAACATCGATCAGGTCGGCGATCTGCCCACCTCCTGTACCAGCGACTATCTGATCACCGTCACCGCGACCGACTGGAACGACGAACGGGATTTTGCCGCTTACGGGCCGACCACGGTCGACCTCGCCGCTCCCGGCAAGCTGGTCTACACGACCAAAGCCGGCGGCGAATACGGTCCGGCTACCGGCACCTCCTTTGCCGCCCCGCAAGTGGCCGGCTTAGCTGCCCTATTGTACTCCGGTTCTTGCGACCACCTGACCAATCTGGCCAAAGCCGATCCACCGGCAGCTGTCAAATTCGTGAAAGACCTGCTGATGTCGGGCGTCGATACCCTCCCGCAACTGGTCGGCGAGATCCTGAGCGGAGGTCGTCTGAACGCTTCCCATAGCCTCGAACGGCTACTAGATAACTGCAGCGCCTGCCCTACCCCGGCTGCGCTCGGAGCAACGATCATCAGCAGCAGCCAGGTGCAATTGCACTGGGTTTCGCTGGTCGAAGGCGATGTCGTTACCCTCCGCTGGAGAGCAGCCGGAACGAACGGCTGGCAACAACTGACCAACCCGCCCAACCCACTGACCATCAGTAACTTGAATGCATGTTCGGAATATGAATTCCAGGTGCGCTCCAGTTGCCTGGGCGCCGACAGCGATTTTTCCGAAAGTGCCTTTTTTGTGACCGACGGCTGTTGTGTGGCTCCGGAAAACATCGGCGTGCAGTCGGTTTCGGCCTCGCAGGCCTATATCGAATGGGATCCGGTACTGGCAGCCTTCGGCTATATCCTTCGTTGGAAGAGCACTTCGGCTGTGAGCTGGCAAGCCATTGCCGTGGAAGAGCCTCAAGCTCTCCTCTCCGGGCTCCTTCCCTGTACCAATTACGAATTCCAGCTGCGCACCCTCTGCGGCTGGTCGGAAACGGACTATACGGACGCGCAGGAGTTTTCGACGCCCGGTTGCGGAAATTGCATCGAACTGCCCTACTGCGACTCCTACGCCGCCGATTCCGGTCTGGAATGGATCCAATCGGTCACGCTGGGCAGCCAAACGGCCGATTCGGGCAACAACGATGGTTATCATTTTTGTCAGCAAAGCGGATTCGTGCTGTGGCCGGGCGGCAGCTTCCCGCTGACGATCGAACCGGGCTATTCCGTCATTCCTTTCGAAGAACATGTACGCGCCTGGATCGACTACGATCACGACGGCGAATTTTCGGCAGATGAACTCGTCTTGTCGACCGGAAATAATCCGGTCGAAGGCGCGATCACCCAGACGATAGTAGTCCCCCCGGATCTGCCGCTCGGCCCGACCCGCATGCGGGTAAGCCTGCGCTGGGCCGGCGACCCGCCTCCCGGCCCCTGCCAGGCGTTTCAATACGGGGAAGTCGAGGATCTTTGTCTGGTCGTCGGAGCGCCGATCAGCCCCCCCGATTTCTGTGCGGCCCCGATCGGACTCGACACGGTTTCGATCGACGATACGGCCGCCGAGCTGTCCTGGCAGTTAGCCGGCAATGCGCTCTATTATCAACTTCGCTGGCGGGCGGTCGGCAGCGGTCAATGGAGCTGGCAGTCTACACTGGGTTCCTCCCTTAAGATCGATCAACTGACCCCCTGCCTCAACTACGAGGTGCAGCTGCGCCAATTCTGCCAAAACGACACCAGCGCCTACGGCGTGCCGCTGATCTTCCGAACGCCCTGCAGCAAACCGGCCAGCGTGGCCGGCGCTCCGGACGATATGGATTGGCGCCTTTTCCCCAACCCCTTTTCACAGGACCTCCATCTGAAATATGCCGGCGTGTCGCCCGGAAAAATGCACTGGCGTATACTGACGGTCGACGGCAGGCAGCTACAGGCCGGAACCGCTACCCTGCACGGCGACACGGGAACCTTTACCTTTCCGGATGCCGGTCGACTACCTGCGGGGCTGTACTGGATCCAGTTGCAGACGGGGCAACAAAGTGGCTGGTTCAAAGTGATAAAACCCTAGCGGACTTGCCCGGATCAAGGGGAAATTTTCGTATCATACGGCTGCCAACGACTCACACACCCATTTAGAGCCTGTTGGGGGATTTAATTCTGGCCTACAAACGGCAAATTTTCTTTCATCCTGCCCCGACATAATATGTGCGGGGTAAACTGTTAAATTTTTCGCCGGATTGCTCGCATCTGACTCCAAAATTTGCCTTGGCTGAAACAAAATTTGCTCGTTTTCGACTCATAATAAATTCCCCAACAGGCTCTAAATGGGTGTGTGAGTCGTTGGCAGCCGTATGATACGAAAATTTCCCCTTGATCCGGGCAAGTCCGCTAAGGTTTTATCACTTTGAACCAGCCACTTTGTTGCCCCGTCTGCAAC
>JAGQXA010000476.1 GCA_020436865.1 Saprospiraceae bacterium
AGATCTATAACCTCACCGATGCCATCGGACTGATCTACAACGTGGCACGCGACGGTGATCCCGAGAGATCGCAGGTTGGAGAAGTGCCCGCCACGATCATCGAAAACAACGACTTCTACATCGAACCTCGCCTGTACCGGCAAAAGGGCAACGAAACCTGGGCCTGCGCCGAAGACGGCATGGACCTCAAAGCCGGCACCAAATCTACCGATCCGCGCGACCGCATCCGCATCCTCAACAACCGCCTGTGGGGCTTTCGGCCGACCGATCAAAGCTGCGGCGGCAGCGGCAGCACCGGCGCCGGTATCGTCATTCACCGCAATGCCTCCAATATCCTGATCGAGGGCAACATTTTCTTCGACCTGACACAGGGGATCACCGCCTTCGGCAAAAATCGAAAATACCCCGACGAAGAGGTCGAACACATCGCCATCATCAACAACCTCTTCTACAACCTGCGCGATGCCGTACCGGGCAACCCCAATTCCGGACAAGCCTTCCGGCTCAGTACCGGGGTAGATATGTACTACAACACCGTCGCCAAAGCCCGTAGTCTCTTGTTCGTGCAGGAAAAGCGCGCCACCAATCGCGTTCAGTGCAATACCTTTATCGACATCCGCGAGGCCGAGCCCTGGGAGAACAACCGCCAATCGTGGTCGAATCTCAACGCCTGGTATAACTACCCCGACGAGGGCAGGATCTACGCGCACCGCGGCAACAGCAATGTGATCGGCCGCAGCGCCTCCGATGCGAAGTTGGGCGATCTCACCTTCTACGTTCGCCGATGGACAGGGCCCGAAAAGAAGACCTTCTCCAACGTAGTTCCGACCGGCCAGCTCTTAGGTCCGAAGATCACCCCCGAGCAGGGGTGCCACTGTGGAAAAGGCGGCGAAGGAGGAAGGTGGTGGGTGGAGTGAGTTTGAGTTTGAGAATGAGTTTGAGAGTGCTTGCCTTGCCGTAGCCTCGGCGGAGGCAGGAGGTTGAGTTTGGAGGAATTGATCCTGGAATAGCATGATCGGAAAGATAACGCTTGGCTGGCAACTGCTACGCAACATGGGGTTGCGCTACGTGAGCTACCGGGTCTGGTACGAGATCGAGCGGCGGATGGGGTGGATGAAGCGCGCGTATCCCGTCGACCCGCCGCCGCGGCAGTTTGTCGGTTTGGAGGAATGGCGCCGGGAGCGACCGCCCTTCTTTTTTTCCGGGAGGGAGGCCTTGTCCTTTCCGAAGCGCCCTTCGGAGGCCTTGCAGAAAAAGGTCGAACACTTCCGCGCCGGGCGTTTGCGGTTCTTCCAGGCAGAATGGCTCGATATTGGACGCGACTATGACTGGCTCACCAATCCGGCAACCGGCCATCGCTACGATGCCGGGCGGCATTGGACCGAGATCGCCGATTTTTCGCCGGTGGCCGGCGACATCAAATACACCTGGGAGAAATCGCGCTTCACTTTCCTGTACGACCTCATCCGCTACGACTACCACTTCGGAGAGGACCAGGCCGAAACCGTGTTCGCTGAGATCGATTCCTGGATCGCCGCCAACCCGGTTAACCGGGGGCCGAACTATCGCTGCAGCCAGGAAATATCGCTTCGCATCCTCAACTGGACCTTCGCGCTATACTACTACGCCCAGTCGCCGGCGCTGACGGAAGAGCGCTTCCAACGCATCTTGCACGTCATCTACTGGCAGATGAAGCATGTGCGGGCCAACATTCACTTTTCGCGGATCGCCGTGCGCAACAACCATGCGATCACCGAAACCCTGATGCTGTACCTCTCGGGCCTGTTGTTCCCCTTTTTCCCGGAAGCGGCCCGCTGGAAACGTTCGGGAAAACGCTGGCTGGAGGAGGAAGTGCGATTTCAGATCTACAAGGACGGGGCCTACCTGCAATTCTCCCACAACTACCATCGCGTCGTCGTGCAGTTGCTGACCTGGGCCTTCGGCCTGGCCGAACGGCATGGCGAGCAGTTC
>JAGQXA010000477.1 GCA_020436865.1 Saprospiraceae bacterium
TTGGCGAGGTCAACGTCGAAGATTTTGAACTGGGTACCGTCCGGCGCAAGCGGATCGACGCTTATACCCTCGACATTTCGCACCTCGGTGAAGCAACCAATCGGCAGATCGACGGCCTGATCGGCTTTGAGGTCTTCCGCGAATCGGAAATGCTCTTCGACTACGGCCACGAACAGATCCAGTTCTTCCCGGCCCGAAATTCAAGTCTGCACAAGTTCAACCGCCCGCTCCTGGCGGTCGAGCTCGAAATGCACGAACATCTGCCGGTGCTGGTGCTCCGGGCCGGCGAGCAGACCATCCGCCTCGGTATTGACACAGGCACCGAGATCAACCTGGTAGACCGATCCCTGATCCCCCTTCTGGAAGGGCAGTTGCAGTGGAAAGAGGAGTATGCCCGTGTGCGGGGACTGAACCAGCAAGCGACGATGGCGCAAAAGGCCGTAGTGACGCTCACCCTGCCTGGGGCCGAGCACAGCCGGCCGGTTGAATGCTACTTTGCCGATCTGTCAGCCACGCCCTCTGTGCGCGACCTGAAGATCGACGGTCTGGTCGGCTTCGAATTCCTGCGACAAATGCGCTTTTCGATCAATTTTCCGGAGAAGCAGTTCTATGTTTGGTAGGAGTTATAGGGATACAGAGGATACAGAGGGCGAAAAGGAACACCCTAAGGATCTTCGGACCTTGCCCCCAATCCCCCAATCCCCCAATAACCCAATCCCCCAATTAACCAACCTACCCCGCCAGCAGCTTGATCACAAACACCAGCAGTACGCTTACCATTAGCCCGATGAAGACCTTGCCGAGGTCGGCGAAGATCATGCGGGCCACCTTCTTGTTGATCTTTCTTTCCAGATGCAGACGGATCGCGATCTCGCGACCGGCCAGCAGGCCGATGAACACCCAAGTGGTGCTCATGGGGATCTTGGCGCCCCAAAGGCCGAAATAGTCGTACTTGAAGATGTAGAGGATGATCCCGTAGATGAGGTCGACGAAGGTGGCCGACCGGATATCTTCGGTGTTGGTCTTTTGCCGTACGACCTCTTGTACGGCGCCCCCGCGACTGTAGAAGATGTAGGCCAGCAGGCCCACCAGGATCGCCAGCGAAACACCGAAGCCGAAAGGGGTGGTTTCGAAGCCGCCTCGGAGATAGACGTAGATGTTGGCCAGGTCTTGCGTGAGCCATTGCGACCACAGAAAGCCGGTGGAGCACCACTGCGCGATCGTCCAGAAAACCCGCCCGTTCTTGGTGATCGGATTATCCAGAAAGAACTTTTCGGTAAGGCGGGTGATCAGCAGGTAGATTATGATAGCCGCGCCGAAGGCCACGACATACCCCATCCACGATTTCTGGATCATGCTGCCCAATTGTTGATCGGTGTCGAACACGCTATTGACCATGGTGGGCAGGTCGCCTGGGATATCGCTCAACGAGAAGAGCGTCAGGATCATAAAGGTCGTACTGACCGGAATGCCCAGGCGGGTGATGGCGAGCAGCACGATCGGCGGAAGCAGGTAGTACCAGGCGTATTGTTCGGGAAAAACGAACTTATCGAGGCGGCCGTAGGAAATATTGCCTTGCACATAGCCGTAGATCAGCACAGCGCTGAGCACGGAGGCCGAGAAAAGCCAGAGGATCCACCATTTTACCCGTTTTTCGTTGGAGGTCAGGAACGTGCCCAGGGTTTGGATCACATCGTTGCCCACCACCGAATACGACGCCAGAGCAAATCCAAGCCACATCACCAAAAATGAAATATCCATCGGATCGGGTTTTACGGTAGTCCTTGTCAGGCCGCCAAGTTACGAATTGGATGTGAGATATGAGATATGGGATATGGGATGTGAGATTTGGGAGGTGGGAAATCCCACATCTCATATCCCATATCTCATATCTCTCACTTCGACAGATTATAGCTCAGGCCGAGGCTGAACGTCCGTCCCAGTTCGTACTGGATAATGGAGTATTCCTCGCCTTTGTACTCGGCGGTTTCGCGGTACTTGCCGTTGAGCAGGTTGTTGGCGCTGGCCTTTACGGCAAATCCGTTGCCGAAGGTCTGCGATACATTGAAGTTCATCAGCGGCAGCGGTTGCTGGTAGTAATCGGGGCTGGCGCCGCGGGTCACGACCGTGATGCGCGGGCCGACCATGTTGAACGACAGGTTGGCTTGCGTGCCGCCTTCATTCTTGTAGGAAAGGAGGCCGTTGACCACCCAGGGAGCCTGTCCGAACATCTCGCGCGTGCCTTCCGCTTCGGGATCGAGCGAGCGGATGAGGGCCAATTCGTCGGCCTCGATGTCGGTTTCGGAGATCACGTAGGAGAAATTGGCTCCGAGGCTGAAGTCCGAAAGGAACTGACCGAGGAAGGAGAGGTCTTTCCGCACTTCCACTTCTGCGCCGTACAGGCTGGCCTGTGCGACATTGCTGAAGGTCAATACCGTATTCGGCGCCTGCGGGTTGAAGGTACGCTCGATCGGGTTGGTGAAATCCTTGTAGAAGGCGCTCAGCGAGATCATTTCGCTCGGCTTCGGGTAGAACTCCCAGCGGAAGTCGACATTATCGACCAGGGTCCGCTCGAGGTTCGGGTTACCAATGAAGAGGAAGCCGCCGTCGACGTCGAAGGAGGCAAAGGGCGCCACCTCCCGGAAGGTCGGGCGGGCCAGCGTGCGCGTATAGGCCAGGCGCAGTTTCATGCGCTCGGTCAGATCGTAGTTCAGGTTCAGCGACGGCAGGATGTCGGTTTCTTTGAGCAGGTCCTGCTCGCCGTCCAGGAAGGGGAAGTTCATCAGGGCGACCAGAGTGTCGAAGGTCTTCAGGCGGACGATGGTCTGTTCCATGCGGGCGCCGACGATTGCGCGCAGTTTCCTGGACAGCGGCAATTCGACCATGCCGTAGGCGGCCGTGACGTACTGTTGGGCATCGTAGTTGTTGGCCGGATCGAAGCTGTTCGTGACGTACACGCCTTCCACGTTACCCGTTTGCGGGTTCTTCACAAAGCCGCCGTCGGTAGCCTGGATCAGGTTGTCGTCGAAGAAGTAGGCGTACGGATCGCCGTTCTCCACGAGAAAGACCTGATTGTTGAAGGTGTAGCGGTTTTCGCGGAATTCGCGGGAACGCACCACATAGGCGCCGCCGAACTTCAGAGCGGAGCTTTGTCCGCTCCACTGCTTGAAGGGTAGCGTGAAGTCGAGCTTGTTGTCGAAGTTGTACTGCTCCATGTTGCGGTAGAAGCGGTTCGGCACGTTGTCGCTCGACAACTTGATGATGTAGTTGCCCGAAGGGCGCTGGCGCATCGTGAAGTAGCGCAGGTCGGGCTCGTCTTGCATCGACAGCGAGTACGACGACTGCCAGCTGATCTCGAAGTTATTGAGTCCCGACAGCACGTGCTTGCCGCGTAGTTGTCCGGTGCTGAGGCTGCGCTGCTTGTAGGCCCAGGTGCGGGTCACGAAAAGGTCGTCGGGATCGTCGCGGTTCTTACGACCTTCCAGATAGCGCGTTTCCAGGGCGCCGCTCTGGTTGTGCATCAGGGTCAGTCCGATCTTGTGGTTGCCCGACAGCTTATAGGAGGAGCTGAGCATGGCGCCCCAGAGCACTTCGTCGGCGCCTTTGTTCTCTTCGAGTTCGAGCTGCGAGGTCAGGTTGTCGGTGGTGGCCACCGGACCGGTCAGTTCGAAAATGCCATATTCGCCGCCGGAGTAGGCGGAGAAGTTGCGGGAGTAGGAGGTCGCGAAGATCAGCCCCAGCGGCTTACCGAACAGTTCTTTCTGGTTGCCCAACGACAGCGAGAGGCTGTGGTTGAGAAAAGGCGATTCGTGGTATTGCTCCCAGTTGTTGTTGAACGAGCGGGTCAGGCCGGCGATCTGCTGGGCGATGGCGGGGTTGGAGTTGCCTTGCGCAAA
>JAGQXA010000478.1 GCA_020436865.1 Saprospiraceae bacterium
GGCCTTCGGCCTCGACCGCATCCATTCGGAATACGGCATGACCGAACTGCTGTCGCAGGCCTATTCGTCGGGCGACGGCTGGTTCCGCCCGGCGCCGACCATGCGGGTGGCGATCCGCGACATGACCGACCCTCTTCAGTTATTGCCGGTACAGGAGCGTCTTGGGGCGATCAATGTGGTCGATCTGGCTAATTTGGATACCTGTAGTTTCGTCGCTACCGAAGATCTGGGTAGATTGCGGTCAGACGATGCGTTCGAAGTGCTGGGGCGTATGGACAATAGCGACTTGCGGGGCTGTAATCTGTTGTTAGAAGAAAGATGAAAGTATAAAGATAAAAGAGGTTCCGGCGGATCGCTCCGTGTGATCGCCGGAATAGGAGAACATGGATATGAAAAACGACACCTTCTTACTTTACGGCGCCTACGGCTACACCGGCGAACTGATCGCCCGCCACGCCGGGGAATATGGTCTGCGACCCGTACTTGCCGGTCGCGATGAAGTCCGCTTGCGGACGCTTGCCGACCGGCTTGGGTTCGAATATCGCTGCCTGGGGCTTGACGACCCGGCCCTCCTCGATCGTACGCTGGCGGAGTTCCCGCTCGTGCTGCATTGTGCCGGACCCTTCATTCGTACGGCCAAAGCTATGCTAGAGGCCTGTTTGCGCACCGGAACGCACTACCTCGATATTACCGGTGAAATACCGGTCTTCGGCCAGGCGCAGCGCCGCGACCAACGGGCCCGGGAAGCCAACATCCTGCTAATGCCCGGCGTCGGCTTCGACGTCGTGCCGACCGATTGCATCGCCGCCTTTTTGCATCAGGCTTTGCCATCTGCCGATCGACTCGAACTGGCCTTTGCCACTGTGGGCGGCGGCGTTTCGCACGGAACGGCCAGTTCGATGCTACAGAAACTCGGTTATCCGAGCGCCGAGCGCCGAAACGGCGAGATCGTGCCGGCGCCCCTGGGAAAGCGAACGCTGACCGTGCCTTTCCCCCGTAAGGAACGCTTCGTTATGAGCATACCCTGGGGCGATGTATTCACAGCCTATCACACCACAAAGATACCGAACATCGTCGTCTATACCGGCATCGCGCCGGCCCGGTATCGGTGGATAAAGTGGCTCCGTCACTTCAACTGGTTGCTTCGCCTGTCGTTGGTACGAAAATACTTGCAGCGAAAGATCGATCGCCGGCCGGCCGGTCCGAGCGACGAGCAACGCCGAACTGCCCGGAGCCTGGTCTGGGGACGGGTGCAGGATCCCGACGGCATGAGCGAAGAGGCCCGCCTGCAATCGGCCGACGGTTACACATTGACGGTGCAAGCCGGATTGCTCATCGTCGGAAAGGTCCTGGCCGGTGAATGGAAGGCCGGTTACCACACTCCGGCGGGATTGTTCGGGCCCGGTCTGGTGCTGGAATTGCCCGGCGTGCAGCGCGAGCGTCTGGTCGAAGGCGAATGGGAGCCGGCTTAGTACTTGGCCATAGACGGGTCGATCTCGTCGGCCCAGGCCAGGATGCCTCCGCGCAGGTTGTACAGGTTGTCGAAGCCAAAACGTTCTTCCAACAAGCGAACGGCATCGGCACTGCGCCGGCCGCTGCGGCAGTGCAGCACGACCATCTTGTCGCGGGCGATGCGGTCGGCCGATCGTTCGATCTCGGCAGGGGGGATCAGTTCGCCGCCCAATTCGGCGATCTCCACTTCATAGGGTTCGCGCACGTCGATGAGCTGGAAATCGACGCCCCGTTCGCGCATTTCGAAAAATTCCTGCACGCCGATCTCCTTGACGGCGGTTGATGGCGCAAGACCGCAGAATTCCTCGTAATCGATCAATTCCGTAATGGCCGGCCCCGGAGTGTCGGGGATCTTCAGGATCCGACTGGAAAAAGAGGCCGCGTCGAAGAGAAACAGGCGTCCGTCGAGCGGATCGCCAATGCCGGTCAGTACCTTGATCGCTTCACTGGCCTGCAAGCTGCCGACGATGCCGGGCAGCACGCCCAGTACGCCCCCTTCGGCGCAACTAGGCACCATGCCGGGAGGAGGAGGTTGCGGGAATAGAGAGCGATAGTTGGGCCCGCGGGCGCCGTCGGCGCGCAGGAGATTGAACACCGAGACCTGTCCCTCAAAGCGAAAGATGGAGGCATAGACGTTGGGAATGCCCGAGAGGACGCAGGCGTCGTTCACCAGGTATCGCGTTGGAAAGTTGTCGGTACCGTCGGCGACCAGATCATAGCCCCGAAAGATCGATAAGGCATTTTCAGAGGACAAGCGGGTGGGGTAGTGCTCGACCTCGACCAGAGGGTTGAGCGCCCGGAGTCGCCGGACAGCTACTTCTCCCTTGCTTTGACCAAGGTCGCCGATCGTATACAAGACCTGTCGCTGAAGATTGCTTTCGTCGACCTGGTCGAATTCGACGATCCCGATGCGGCCCACCCCTGCCGCAGCGAGGTACAGCAGCAATGGGCTACCCAATCCGCCCGCTCCGATCACCAATACGCTCGACTGCTTCAGTTTGCGCTGCCCTTCTTCTCCGAACTCGGGCAGGGTAAAGTGCCGGGCGTAGCGCGCCCGCTCCTGGGTGGTAAAGAAATCGCTCATTCCGATCACATAGGTTGTATTTGATAACAAATGGCAAAGCGATTGGGTTACGATCTACCCTTATAC
>JAGQXA010000479.1 GCA_020436865.1 Saprospiraceae bacterium
GACTAAAGTCGCCGTTACCAGGCTAGCGCACCGCTATTTTTCGCGACCACTCGCGGCCGTCGGCAAACAGGCACCAGGTGTACAGGCCCGCAGTCAGATCGGCCACGGAGCACTGCAAGTCCGATCTGCCGGCCGGGAGCGTTTCCTGCCGGCTCACCCACACCCGCCCGGAAGCGTCGATCAGGCGCCATTCGACTTCCAGCGCTTTCGTCAACTCCACCGGCCACTCTACGAAGTCGACCGCCGGATTAGGTTGCGGAAAGTCCAGTTGTACGTCAGGCGTTGCCAGGGAGATGACCGAACTCACGGTCGAGCCTTCGACCACTTTCACGACCTGATCGGCCGGCACCTCCAGGAGGCGATCGACCGTGCCGCTGGGCCAGCGTACGATCACCGAATCGGCCATGGTTTCGGCGCCCAGGCCGAAGTGTTGCCGGAAAGTGTTCTGCGACAGGTAGCCCTGGCCGCAGTGCGTGTAGCGCACCCAGCGCTGCCCGTTGAGGTAAAGCTCGATCCAGCTGCCGATGCCTTCGCGGTTGCTTTGCACCCCTTCCAGGTCGATCTTTAGCCAGTGGAGCATTTCGTCGGAGCGATTTTCCCACAGCAGAAAGGGGCTGCCGCCGCCATTGGGCACGAATACATCGAGCCGGCCGTCGGCATTGTAGTCGCCGAGCGCGGCGGAAAAACTGGCCAGCGTATCACCCGGAAAACCGCCGGGAAAGGCCTCGCTGAAGGTGCCGTCGTTCTGGTTGTCGAACAGAAGATTGGGCGAGTCCGCCCCCGGGGTCGAACAGCAGACGTACAGGTCGATGTCCTGATCGTTGTCGCGATCGAAGAAGAGTCCGGCCCAGCTCACCGCAAAGAAACCCACGCCGCAACTTTCGGCCACTTCGGTGAAGGTTTCGTCGCCATTGTTGCGCAGCAGGGCATTGCCGAGCGTGGGGGTGTTGGTCACGTAGATATCGAGATCGCCGTCGCCGTCGAAATCGGCCGCGTCGGCGTTCATGGCGTCGATGACGATCCCGGCGCCCGAGGCCACGCTGATGTCGTCGAACTGCCCTTGCCCGTTGTTCCGGAACAGGGAGTTGGGCGAGATCTTGTCGTTGGCGAGGTAGAGGTCGGGATAGCTATCGTGGTTAACGTCCAGAAAAGTGGCACAGAAAGTAGGCCGCATGCCGTCGGATACCCCTGTTTCTGCCGTGACATCGACAAAAGTGCCGTCGCCCAAATTCCGGAACAGGTAGTTGGTATGCTCGGTCACCTGCCGATTGACGTAATACAGGTCGAGCCGGCCGTCGTTATCGTAATCGCCGAAGGTGGCGCCCCAGGAGAGGTCGTCCGTCAGGGGCAGGCCGGCCGCTTCGGTCACATCCACCAGCACCAGATCGCCCTCGTTGCGATAGAGGCGGTTCGGCGAGGCGGTGCAGGTGAGCAGCAGATCGCGATCGCCGTCGTTGTCGTAGTCGGCCCACAGCGCCATTTTCACCTCGCCGGTATTGTCGACCAGGGCCGGCAATTGCTCGAATCCACCGACGCCGTCGTTGCGATAGAACAGCACCGGCAAGCCCTCGCCGGTGGCGACGGTGAGGTCGTCGTAGCCGTCGCCGTCGAAATCGGCAAAGCTGACCCCGCCACTATAGGCGAAGACGCCAATGGAGTCTTGCAGCCCCAGGGCCGGCGCGACATTGATAAAATCGGTGGATTGCGCGACGCCCCAAAAGGACAGGGCGCAGAAGAGAAGCGTGGTGTGGGTTTTCATGGTGGACTTTTCTGCTATAATGGGTAAATGAAGGTAGTGATTGGCTGCCAGAAATCCTAACGGATCCCCCCACTTCGCCATCCGCCGGGCCGACTCCTCCAGGCCACAATCCATCCGGCGCCTCGCACATTTCAGTCCCCCTTCTTGCCGCTTCATTCTCTTTGCGTTTGTCCGGCGGCCCGGGCGCCGCCATCTTTGCAGCGAACAACGAACCGTTCTCATCAAGAAATCACCCGACATGAAACTTTGCCATTTGATCCTCCTGCTACTGCCGGCCTTTTTCGGGCGGGCGCAGGACCCTCCCGTTCCCGCCGACCTCCCCTGGAAATACTCCTTCGGGTTCCGGCTCGGCTGGGA
>JAGQXA010000480.1 GCA_020436865.1 Saprospiraceae bacterium
TCGCCCAGAAGGCCGACGGCGCTCTGCGCGACTCGCTGTCGATCTTCGATCGCATCGTCAGTTTTTCCGGCAAGAAGGTGACGTACGACGATGTGATCGCCAACCTCAACGTGCTCGACTACGACTATTATTTTCGCTTCGTCGACGCCCTGCTGCGCGAAGACGTATCGGAGGTCCTGCTCGTTTTCGACGAGATACTGCGCAAAGGTTTCGACGGCGACCTCTTTATCGACGGGCTTTCCGAACACCTGCGCAACCTGCTGGTCTGCCAGGACCCCGAAACGGTCGCCCTGCTCGAAGTCAGCGAAGGCCTGCAGGCCCGCTATTTCGAACAGGCCACTCTGGCGCCTCCTGCCTTCGTGTTATCGGCCCTGGAAGTTGCCAATGTCTGCGACCTAAATTACAAGATGGCCCGCAATAAACGCCTTCACGTAGAGCTGGCATTGATCCGGATGACCTACCTGAACCGGGCCGTACAGGCTCCGGCGCTGGCCGAAATGGCGGAAAAAAAAAGACCTGAAGGTTCCTCCGTTCCGGTAAGAACGAAAGTTGAAGAGCCCGCTACTCCCAAGGAAACTCCGCCCTCTGTTGAAGAGCCCGAAAAAGTAAGCCCGAAAGAAGAGCCTGCGCCGCCCCAGACCGGTAAGCTCAAACGAAGTGCGAAGTTTGACGTGCCGCGGGTCAGCACCAGCCTGGAGGCCCTGGAGGCCGAGGTGTCGGAAGAAGAGGGTCAGCAGGTAAAATCGCCGCACGAATTGAAGTTGGAGGAGATCCAGGAGGTATGGAACAACTACGCTGCGGAGATCCCCTCCGACTCGCTGCGGAGTGTGCTGCAATCGACCGATCTCTCGGTAGAGAAGGGGAAACTGGTGGCCGTCGTCGGCTCGAGTTTTGCCGAAAACACCCTGCTACAGGAACTGGAGCTGATGGAACACCTGCGGCGCGAGTTAAAAACCCCCGACCTGATCCGGGAGGTGCGGATCGATCCCGGTAAGCAAAAAGCGCAGGCGCCACCACCCAAGAAAAAGCCATTATCGCCTAAAGAAAAGTATCTGGAGCTCAAGGAAAAGAATCCCCTGATCGCCAAAATGAAGGAGCGCTTCGACCTGAGCCCCGACGAGGATTGAGCAATGTCCGACAAATATGGATGAACCGTTCTCCCGGAACGGAGGTTTTTATTAAAATTGCCTTTCAAATCACCTGTATAGATTAGCTTCGGCAAATTGTAAGACTTGTGACACTTTTTAGTTAGCACGCGCGCGTACAGGCAACTTGCCGCGCTGCACGAGTGTTTCCCAAGAGGTCTACTTTGCCCTTCAACAATTTTGGTACTCTATGAAAGATCAGGCTCTTTGGTTTCTGGAAAACATTGACGTCACCGGTATTTTTTGTCCGAAGAAACTGGGCAGCGGAGCTTTTCACGTCGACAAAAGGTACAGGAAAGGCGAATATGTCTACATGCCCGACGATGCGGCCGATAAGATCTTTTTCCTTTTCGATGGAAGGATCAAGATCGGCGCCTATGGAGATTCCGGTAAGGAGATCACCAAGGCCATTCTGGGACGCGGAGAGGTGTTCGGCGAGCTCGCCGTGCTTGGAGAGAAGACGCGCCGCGATTTCGCACAGGCTATGGAAGATACGACCGTTTGTATGATCTCCGCCAACGAGATGAAGACCTTGATGCAGGATCACAGCACGCTCAGTTTGTTCCTCATGAAAATGATGGGCTCGCGCATGCTGGAAATGGAGAATCGCCTGGAGGCGTTGGTCTTCAAAGATAGCCGCACCCGCATCATCGAATTCATCCGCGATCTGGCCCAGAAAAAGGGGCAGCGCGTCGGCTACGAAACGCTCGTTCGGAAATTCCTGACCCACCAGGAGATCGCTAACCTCACGGCTACTTCCCGGCAAACGGTCACCACCGTGCTCAACGACCTGCGCAACAAGAACATCCTGACCTTCAACCGTCGCCGCCTGCTCGTTCGCGACATGAAATTGCTCGAGCAGGAGGCCGGGCAAGTGGCCTGAGCCGGATGTTCGCCGACATTTGTATCTTGTCGGTTCAAAGCAGTTTCCGATGCCTCCTTCTCCCCAGCAAGCCTATCACGAGGCTTTCCAGCGGGTGCTGGAACAACTGAATCCCGCCCAGCGGGAAGCGGTCGACCACATTGAGGGCCCGGTGCTCGTTATCGCCGGCCCCGGTACGGGCAAAACGCATATTCTGGCGGCCCGCATCGGACGAATTCTGCAGGAAACCGATACCCAGGCGCATAACATTTTATGCCTGACCTTCACCGATGCCGGCGTGCAGGCCATGCGACAACGGTTGCTCGAACTGATCGGGCCGGAGGCGCACCGGGTACACATCTATACGTATCATTCTTTTTGCAACTCCGTCATTCAGGATCACCTCGAGCTCTTTGGCCGGGCCGACCTCGAACCGCTCAGCGATCTCGAACGCGTGGAAACCATCCGCGAGCTGATCGACGGCCTGCCGACCGATCACCTGCTGAAAGGCAACTATGCCGATCTGTATCAGTTTGAAGGGCAGCTGCAAGACCTCTTCCAACGCATGAAGGCCGAAGGCTGGTCGGCCGGCCAGGTGCTCGGGCAGATCGACCGCTATCTCGACAGTTTGCCCGAACGTCCGGAATACGTCTACCAGATCAATCGCGCCCCGCACCGCAAAGGCGACCTGAAACTGGCGAAGATCGATGCCGAACGCGAGCGCATGGAGAAACTGCGGGCCGCCGCTCCGCTGTACGACGATTACCAGGGCTTGCTGCGCCGCCGGGGCCGTTACGATTACGACGATATGATCCTCTGGGTTCTGTCGGCCTTCCGTCAGCATCCTAACTTGCTGCGCGCTTATCAGGAGCAATACCTGTATTTTCTCGTCGATGAATATCAGGATACCAACGGCTCGCAAAACGCCGTGCTGCACGCCTTGATCGACTACTGGGAGTCGCCGAACATCTTCATCGTCGGCGACGACGACCAATCGATCTACGAATTTCAGGGCGCCCGCCTCAAGAACCTGACCGATTTCCACGCACAGTTCCGGGAAGAGCTCAGGCTGGTTGTGCTGACCGACAATTACCGCTCCTCGCAGACGATCCTCGACGCTTCCCGGGGCCTCATTTCCCACAATGAGATTCGCATCGCGGAGCACTTGCGCGAGCTGGGCGTAGAGAAAGTGCTGACGGCCCGGCGCGAGGCCGTGGCCCGTTTGCCGGAAAAACCCAGGATCGTAGAGTATCCCAACCCCTTACACGAAGAAACGGCCGTGGCCAAAGCGATCCAGGCCTGGCATGAACAAGGGGTGCCGCTGGAAGAAATGGCGGTGATTTATCCGCGTCACCGGCAGGCAGCGCCCTTGATGGCCCTGCTCGGGAAGATGGACATCCCTTACAACGCCCGGCGCAAAGTGAACCTGCTCGACGAGCCGCTGATCCGCCAGTTGCGACTCTTGCTGGAATACCTGCGTGCCGAACGCCGGCGGCCCTACAGCGGCGAGCACTTGTTGTTCCGCCTGTTGCATGCGCCGTTCTGGGAAATACTGCCCGACGATCTGGCTCGCCTGGCCGCCTGGAAAGCGAGCCGGAGGGAGGAGGGTTACTGGCGCGACCTGCTGTCCGCCCTGCCGGATGACGGCGGCGCCCTTATGCAAACGGTCGAGACCTGGCGGAAGTGCGGCACATTCTTGCGCGATCTGCAACGCGCGATCGACGAACTTTCCGTGCCGCGCCTTCTGGAGCGAATTTTCACCCGCAGCGGCTTGTTGGCCTATGTACTGGGTCATCCCGACAGGAACTGGCTGGTGCAGGTGCTGCATTCGTTTCAGGAATTTGCCGTACGCGAAGCCGACCGCAATCCGCGGCTCACGCTGACCGGCTTTCTTGGGCTCGTGGAAAAGATGGACGCCAACCGCTTGCCGGTCGAGCTACAGAAGAGCGTGGTCGCCGAACAAGGGGTCAGCCTCCTGACGGCCCACGCCTCAAAGGGACAGGAGTTTCGCATCGTATTCCTGCTCGGTTGCAACCAGTCGAACTGGGAGCCGCGCAGCCGGGGAAGCAATTTTCGCTTCTCTTTCCCCGACACCCTCACCTTCTCGGGCGAAGAAGATGCGCTCGAGGCCCGTCGCCGCCTCTTTTTTGTGGCGATGACCCGGGCTAAGGAACGGCTTATCGCCTCTTATGCTGCGGTGGACCGCAAGGAAAAGCCGAATGGCCGGACCCGCTTCCTGGATGAATTGCTGGCTACCGGTTTGGAACTGGAGCAGGGCGAAATGCCCGCCGAGGACTTGTTGGCCGCTCAATTGCTGGCCCTGCAGGAATCCAGTCCGCCGGAGGCGCCGGCCCTGGAAGCGGCTGTGGTCGACGAGCTGTTGCGCGACTTCAGCCTGAGCGTTTCGGCGCTCAACCAATATCTGCGTTGTCCGCTGAGTTTTTTCTATGAACACATTCTGCGGGCGCCGACGCTCATGAGCCCGGCGGCCGCTTACGGCCTTGCCATACACCGGGCCCTGCAGCGGTTGTTCGAACGGATGTCGCTGTCGAAAGAAAAAACCTACGGCCCCGTCTCACAGCTCTTGCAGCTTTTCGAGCGGGAAATGGAGCAGTTGCGATCTTACTTTTCGGCGCAGGAATACGGGCATCGGCTCCAACTGGGCCGGCAACGCCTGCAAGCCTATTACGAACAGGAAGCCCGGCGCTGGCCCAAACAAGTGAAGGTCGAGCTCGACATCCGCAATGTCGAAGCAGATGGCGTGCCGCTGCGAGGCGTGCTCGACCGGGTCGATCTGCTGCCCGACGGTTTTGCGCGGGTGGTCGACTACAAGACCGGCCGGCCCGACAGCCGGAAAACGAGCCGGCCGACGGCCGGGAAGCCCTATGGCGGCAACTATTGGCGGCAATTGGTGTTTTACCGGCTCTTGCTCGAGCAGTACCGGCAGCAGCAATTCCGCTTTCGCGAGGGCGCTCTCTTATACCTGGAACCCGGCTCCGGAGGGAAGTTTGAAGAAACGATCCTGGAAGTCAGTCAGGAAGATGCCGCTCTGGTGAGGAAGTGGATCCGCGAGAGCTATGCCGGTATCCAGGCCCACGACTTCTATCGCGGTTGTGGCGAGCCCAATTGCCAGTGGTGCGCCTTTGTGCGGCATCACCAGCCGGTCGATTCCCTGTCCGATGCCGAAGTGGAGGAACTCGACGATCGCTAAACTTGAAAGTCGCCCAGCATGGAAGAGCAAATCACCACCTTTTGCCGCATTTGCGAGTCGCTCTGTGGCTTGGAAGTCACGCTCGAACGCGATCGCGTGACCCGCATCCGCCCCGACGAAGATCACGTGGCCACGAGAGGTTTCGGCTGTCCGAAAGGATTGAAACAGCATCATCTGTTCGATTCGCCCGATCGCCTCCGCTATCCGATGAAGCGGGAAGGGGAGAAGTGGGTGCGCATTTCCTGGGAACAGGCCTTGCGCGAGATCGGGCAGAAGGTGGCCGCCATTCGCCGCGAGCACGATCCCGACGCCATTGCCATGTATGTAGGTACGGCGGCTGGTTTTGGCGTTTTACATCCCGTGTTTGCGCAAGGATTCATGCAGGGTGTCGGTTCGAAGAGCATGTATGCCTCGTCGACGCAGGATTGCAGCAACAAGTTTGCCGTAGCCGAACATCTGTATGGGTTCCCTTTTACGCAGCCCTTTCCCGATCTGCACCACACCAACTGCCTGATCGTCGTGGGCGCCAATCCGGTCGTCTCCAAATGGAGCTTTTTGCAGGTGCCCAATCCGTCGGCCCATTTGAAGGAAATGGAACGCCGGGGATGCCGGATCTTCTTCGTCGACCCGCGAAGGACGGAGAGCGCCAAGGTCGCCGGCGAGCATGTGTTCATCCGGCCCGGCACGGATGTGTTCTTCTATCTGGCCTTTTTGCACGAATTGATCCGCACGGGTGGAGTGGATCGGACCAAGGTCGACCAGTATATGCAAGGGTTTGAAGAATTGGAAAAGCTGGTCGGGCCCTGGACGCCCGAGCGGTGTTCGGAGGTCACCCGCATCCCGCCTTCGGTTTTGCGAGGACTGGTTCGCTGCTATTGCGAGTCGGAGGGGGCGGCGCTTTACAGCTCTACCGGCGTCAATATGGGCGGCCGGGGGGTGCTGGCGTTCTGGTTGCAAGAGTGCATCAATGCGGTGTCGGGCAACCTCGATCGTCGCGGCGGCACGTTGGTAGGGCGTGGGGTGATCGACTTTGCAAAATTCGGCAGTAAAAAGGGCTTGCTCATGCGGAGGGATCGCTCGCGCGTAGGCGATCTGCGTTCGATCAACGACGCCTTTCCAGGTGGCATCCTGGCTGACGAGATCCTCACTCCCGGCAAAAAACAGGTGCGCGCCCTCTTTGTCACCGGCGGCAATCCGCTGATCACCATGGCCAATTCCGGTCGCCTTCGCGAGGCTTTCGAGCAATTGGAACTACTCGTCACGCTCGACATCCTGCCCAACGAAACGGCTTCGGTCGGACACTACATGTTGCCCTGCACCTCGCCGCTGGAGCGACCCGACCTGCCGTTCATCTTTCCGCTGATGCTCGGCTTGCAGGCCAGGCCCTATTTGCAGGCCACGCGCCGGATCGTTCGTCCGGACGCCGAGCAGCGCGACGAGGCCACCATCTATCTCGATCTGGCGCGGGCCAGCGGGATCAGCTTATTCGGCTCGGCGATCGCCCAGAAAGTTTTGCAATTAGCCCGTTGGTGGCATTCCCGCCGTTTGCCGAAAGGCGAACAGCCAGCTGTGCCGCAGGAGTTCTTCCTGTCGGCCCTATTGCGATTGACCCGCCAGGGCAGTTTTCGCAGCCTGTTGCGCTTTCCTCACGGAAAATTGCGGGAAGCGCACCGCGCGGGCGATTTTCTTGGTAAACGGGTCTACACCGCCGACGGCAAGGTACAGCTGGCCCCCGAACATTTACTACGGCAGGCGGCTCGGCTGGAATTCGATTTTCAACTTGAACTGGGGCGACAGGATACCTTGAAACTCATTACCAGGCGCGCTGTGACGACGCACAATTCCTGGACCCACAACTTCGAGGATTTTGTAGCCGGTGAGCGCTATACCAACTACCTGTACATGCACCCGCGCGATGCGGCCGAACGGGGTTTGTCGGAGAAACAGCTGGTAGACGTTCGATCGGCCACGGGCGTCGTGCGACTACCGCTCAAATTGCTCGGCGATCTGATGCCGGGTACGGTGGCCATGCCGCATGGCTGGGGCCACCAACGCAGCGGCCTGCGGGTGGCCCGTCAAACGCGAGGCGTCAATGTCAACATGCTGGCGGCCGACGGCCCCGATGCCCTGGAGCCCCTATCGGGCATGGCCCATCTGACCGGCATTCCCGTGGAAGTTTCGGCCGCCGGAGGGGAACAGGCCCACACCTGGTCGGGCCTTCCGGAAGAAGCTCCGACCGATTGAGGTCGATCACTGCCTCTCCTTCTTTCGCTGGTTGAAGAGATGGAAATTGAGCCCGAGGTTCAGTCCCGATACTCCGATGCGGCTGGGCGCACCGTCCAGGTAGGCGTGCCACTGCAAGGAGGCTTCGATGCTGATGAGGGGCGTCGGGAAATAGGCGACCCCTCCGGCGGCGTAGACGGATTGATCGAACGA
>JAGQXA010000481.1 GCA_020436865.1 Saprospiraceae bacterium
GTGGGCTACCAGAAGATCTTCGGCGAGTTCGAGTTCTTCCAGAGCCGTTTTCTGGGTGGGTCCGACAACCTGCGTGGCTACCGGCAATACCGCTTTGCGGGCGACGGCGCCTTTTTTCACAACACCGACCTTCGCTTGAAGCTTTTCAATGTCGAAAACTACTACCTGCCCTTTGCCGTAGGCCTGTATGCCGGCTATGATTACGGGCGGGTCTGGTACGATCAGGTCGAATCCGACATCTGGCACAAGGGCTATGGCGGCGGTATCTGGCTGAGCCCGTTCGGGGCCGGAGTGATCTCCGCCGGTTATTTCCGCTCGAAGAACGATCAGCGGGTGGAAGTGAAAGGTGGATTCCTGTTCTAGACAACCGGCGACCGTTCCCGTTTGTATTGATAAAGATCGGCCATCTTATCACCAGAACTATGATCACCGAAAACGGTCACCCAATATCGTCCTCTCCCCGCGAAGTGCAGGCCTACATGAAGGAGGCCAATGAACGGTTGCTGGGCTATGTCGAGTTTCCCTTTCGCACGAGGCTCAGCTTTAGGCCCCTGATCCAGTTTTGGAAACGGAAGCGGAAGAGCGCTCATGCGGCGGAGGCTCTGCTGGCTCGCGAGATCATTGCCAAGGTGGAAGCGCATCCGGAACTGCTGGAGCCGGTCGACGATTACACCTTGCTCGAAACGCACCGCGGAACCGTCGAACTGTTGCTGGCCGGCTTGTTGCCGCAAGCGCTGATGGACCGCAAGCTGACGATGATCAGCAAACCCTTTGACCTGCGGGGCATCTATTTTTCCCCAAGCCTGCAGGAACTCATGCAAACCGGCTCGGTCAGTTTCGGAGTGGGAAAGATGGACGACCTCGCGAAGGCCATCTCGCTGACCCGGGCCAGCAGCATGGTACTCAATCGGTTCTACGGACAACAAGTGAAGATCGATCCGGCCTTCATCTTTACGGTCAGGCCGAACGACTCGGCGCTCGAGCAGTACTATAAATCCGACCTCAATATTCAGTTTGTCGAGATCGTCAAGCGCAGGCCGTTGAAAGAGCTCAGTCAGAAAGACATCAATCGCCTGCTGAGCAATATCTACGACCAACGGCTCTGGCGGGAAATGATCCCGCCGGAAAACTTCGAATTTCATGGGGTAGTGCGCTCCAACCTGATCGACGTGACGGAGGAAGAAAGTCTTTCGCGCCTGAAATACAAACTCCTGGAGCGCGACGCAGTGGTCAACCGGGAGAACATCCTCGTCCTGCAACAGATCCTGCGCAGCTACTTCCAGATCCAGGACCTGCGCCTGGGCCTGACGGCCATCGACTATCCGGTCGAGAATTCGGTGGCGCACAAATACAAGATCCGCCACGATTTCCTGGCCGATCAGCATCCGAACCTATTGGATCCCGAGAATGCAGGCTCGTCGTACGAGAAAGTGTGCCGCTTCAACGACACCCTCATCGTCGAAGACCTGACCCAAGTATCTAACCCCACCCCCATCGAAGTCGATCTGGTGAATTCGGGCATCCGCAGCCTGATCGTCTCGCCGCTGACCGACGAGCGCAATCGCATTATCGGACTGCTGGAACTCGGTTCGCCGCGCGCCGACACCTTCAACTCCCTCTCGCTGCTGAAAATGAAGGACATCTTGCCGCTCTTTTGCATCGCTATCGAGCGCAGCCGCGAGGAGATCGAGAATCAGATCCAGGCGATCATCCGCGAAGCCTATACGGCCATCCATCCGAGTGTCGAGTGGAAGTTCGTCGAAACGAGCTTCAACCTGTTGGAGCGCCGCGAGAAAGAGGGCCCCAAGGCGGTTGCCGAATCGATCTCTTTCGACGAGGTCTATCCGCTCTACGGTCAGGCCGATATCGTGGGTTCGTCCACCGTGCGCAACCAGGCCATCCAGGCCGATTTTATCGACAATCTCAATCGCATCAAGGAGGTGCTCAGCCTGGCCTGGGAGCACCTCGATCTGCCCATTCTGCATCAGTACTTACGGCAGGCCGACAAGTGTATGCGCGACCTCGGGCAAGGGATCAGTTCCGACGACGAGTCGAGGGTAATGGAGTTCATCCGGACGGAAGTGCATCCCGTTCTCGATCAGATCCGTTACGAAAAGCCCGAACTGGCACGAGCCGTCGATCGCTACTACGAATGCCTGGACCCGGTTCTCGGCATCGTTCACCGCGAACGGAAGTCTTACGAAGACAGCGTCACGAAGATCAACGAAGTGATCGCCGATCTTCTCGACGAAGAGGATCGGCGCGCCCAGCGGATGCTGCCTCACTATTTCGAGAAATACAAGACCGACGGAGTCGAGTACGATCTGTACATCGGCCAATCGCTATTGAAGCAGGAGCGATTCTCTAAGATCCACCTGCGCAATATCCGGCTGTGGCAGCTCCTGCTCATGTGCCGGATCACGCGGCGGATGGCCGAATTGAACCCCACTTTATCCACCCCGCTCGATACGGCTCAGCTCGTCTTCGTGTATGGCTCTCCGCTCTCCATTCAGTTTCGCATGGATGAAAAGCAATTCGACGTCGACGGCGCCTACAATGTGCGTTACGAGATCATCAAGAA
>JAGQXA010000482.1 GCA_020436865.1 Saprospiraceae bacterium
GCATAGGAGGCTTCGCAGCCCTCGACCAACACGTCGGTACAAGCCACCGGATAGATGCCGTAGCCGCCATTGGTGGCTTTGGCGCCGCCCGTCCAGGTCGTCTTGACGTTGCGCAAGGTCACGCCGCGGGCATCCTGAACCTTGATGTTGTCGCCCTTGGCATCGCGGATGGTGAATCCTTCCAGCACCACCGAATCGGCCGTTATGCGCAGGCCCTCGCCGCCGGCCTTTTGTTGGGCAAAGGAAAGGATGGTTCGGTCCATCCCGGCGCCCCGGATAGTCACTCCGGCCACCCCGTCGAGCGACAAGGGCCGGTCGAACTCGAAAGTGCCTTCCTTCAGCGTGATCACCGCGCCGGGTTTGGCTTCCTGCAATTGCTTTTGTACCTTTTCGTAATAGGCCGTATTGATCTCGCCGGGAGCGACTTCCGGCGCACAGGCCTGAAGGCAACCGACGACCAGAACCGGAAGGATCAGTTTGGATGCACGCATAACGGGTATTTTTCCGGAAAAATAGGAAAAATGGAGAAGTTACCGTCCGGGAAAATCGGCGCCCTCCGGCCTCTTGCGGAATTTTTTTCGCTTTAATGGTTTTTTATGAAATACGTAAGTCCACTAACAACGTTGATATTGCACCTTTCGACCGAGAGCATCAATACTCAAGTTAAACTGGTCTCGGAATACTATGAGAAGACGGTTGACCAACGCTAATAAAAGCACCTATTATGGATACCTTCTTCAACGACTTTTTCAGCTACGAACGCATCCTGCTCCTGCTGGGCGTGGCCCTCTTCCTGGTCCTGCTCAGCGGCTTGATGCTGTTTATCGTACGCAAACAACCCATCAAGCTCTATTATCTGTTGTCGTTCCTGATCCCGGTGGTCATGATCGCCTTTCCAAGCATCCAGCGCGTCACTTTTCTCAACGACTTCGTATCGTTTGAGAAGATGGTCGAGGAGGTGGCCGATAATCCGGAAGACGAAGAAGCCCGTAAGGACCTGCGTCAGGCCCTGCAGGGAGTAGAGCAGCGGCCAGTATCCGATCCGGAGAAACTGATCGGCATCGCCAAGGCCTACCTATACCTGGGCGATTACGATCGGGCGGGAAAATACATCGACAAGACCCTGGAGTTGCAGCCCGGCCACGAGGAGGCGCAACGCGTGCAGCACTTTATCCAGCTCAGCCAGGCCCAGGAAGAACTGCAGGAAGACCCCGACAATCCGGCCATCCGCGAAAAGGTGGAGCGAAATGTCCGCCTCCTGGAGGATGAGCCCAAGATGAGCAAGGCCGAAACGAAGGTTTTGGAAAAGGGCAAGAAGCTGCTGCCCGGAAAAGACAGCCTACGCATCGACACCCTTCCGCCGCAGTGATCAATCGCCCTGCCGGTCGAGGAGTTCGAGCAATCCCTTCACCTCCAGGCGTCCGCAGCCATACTCCAGGTCCTTGCACTTGGTGGTCGGATCGGGCGCCAGGGCCGACTTCCGGATCAGATCGAGCAGATCCGGAGTGGTAAGCCGCAGGCCGCGACTGCGCACATGATCCATCGCCAGCGCTACTACCCCGGCCGTAAAGGCCGCCGCCGCCGTGCTCCCACCGAAGCGGTCGACCCGGTCGTGCAGGGCGGTCGTCAGCAGCTTTTCGCCGGGCGCCAGCAGGTCGAGTTGTTTGCTTTTTACGGAGGTCGGCAAGCGCCGGCCGTTCTGATCGTAAGCTCCTACCGACAGCACATGCTCGAAGGCGGCGGGATAGCGGTCTTCCGGACTCTCCCCCACCCCGTTGCCGGCAGCAGCGACAAAGGCGATGCCCAACTGCGCCAGGGCATCGATGAGTTTTTGCAGGTTGGCCATCTGTTCCCCGGTCATGGCCGAGGCCTTGATGTTGACGGAAGTGAAGATAATATCGGCAGGGATCTGCGAGGCCCACTGAATGCCGGCGATCAAATGGTCGTAATCGAACTCGTAGAAGTACTCGTTGATCTTGCCGATGTACAGCTCGACGCCCGGAGCCACGCCATAGACGCGCCCCTTTCCACTGGCGCCGATGATCCCGGCACACATGGTGCCGTTGCCGTCGGTATCGGTCACCTTATTCCATTCCTTGCTACCGTCGAAGTTCTTCATCACCTTGACCACCCCTTCCAGATCGGCATGCGGAAAGTCGATGCCCGTATCGAGCAAGGCCACTTTGATCCCCTTTCCCGTCAGACGCCGCGCATTCCATGCGTGTTCCAACACGCCGGTGGTGCGAATGCCCCAGTTCATGCTGCGTTCGTCGTAGGTCAGGTCGGCCACCGGCCTGGAGGGTTCCGTCTGACGGTCGGCAGCCGGCTCGTCGGTGACCGGCTCAGGTATCGGGAGCGAGGTTTCGGGCTCTTTCAGGTCGGGTAGTTCGGCCGGTATACCGGGCGCCTGCGGGGCCACCGGGGTATCCTCCGGGATCACCTCCGTGCCGCCGCTCCAGTAGAACCAATCTTTCCCGTCGCGATACCAAAGCGCGTTGCCGTCGAGGTCGGTGCCGCGCACCCCCTCGTCCTCCACCTCGAGCACGGCGCCGGCATATACGACGCCCAGCGGCGGTACGGTCAGATCGTCGGGGCGGGAGCGGATATACGTATTCTTGACAAAACGGATCTTCATGGGGTCTGCGATATGAGTTAACCTACGATTTGATCGGAAGAAGGCACGCTCGACGAGGTCGAAGCGCCCCCGGTATTGACCGTGACGACCGGCGCAGTGTTGGGCGTCTGGCCGGAAGAGCGCACGTTGACCAGCTTGCGCAGGAGGTCGAACCAAAAGGGCGCGCCGAGGGAAATGGCCAGGGCGGTGATCAGCCAGCCAAAGGCCTTATAGGCCCAGTCGACCGGATCCATGCCCGGCACGTTGATCTCGTCCCATCCAATGCCCAGCGGGCTTTCCAGCGCTTCGATGTTCTGGTTGACCAGGGTGGATATCTTTTCCTGCGTTTCAGGGGAATAGATCTGGGCCGAAGCGGCTTGTTCGTTAGCCTGCACGAAGGCCTGAGCCATTTCCACGACCTGTTTCTGCAACTCGGGATCCTGCGCCAGGCGCCGGTAAATGGACAGGGTGTCGACGTTGAACACCACCGCGATGCCGAGCCCCAGGAACAACAGCCAGGCTTGCGTACTGCGCTTGTACCATCCGGAAGCGCGATCCATTACGTCGTCATACCAAAGCTCTACCTTGCCCTGGAAACGGCCGAAATTCTGGCCCGCGTCGTCGAGCAACTGCAGCAGCGAATTCTTCATGTTCCCTTCGGGCAACAGCTCGACCTTGTGCCGGAACGACTCGCCCTCCACCTGATCGTCGATCACCTGCGTGAGGATGAGGCGAAACTTCTCGGAACTGAGGTACGATGGGGGACTCTTCTTCCCCACCGCCTTGCCTTTCAACTGCTCGTAGATGGAATTAGACTTGAAATGTTCGAAGAACTGCACCTTGCGGCGCTTGTCGCCCGCGGAGGCCAGCATGTTGCGCAGGGCCTTTTCCAGATTCTTTCCCCGCAGCGACAGCCAACCGGCCAACAACTCCATGATCGTGGTAGCCAGCAAGCTGTAGAGCAGAAAGACGAAAACGAGTCCGATGACAACGTCTAACATGGGGCGTTCGGTTTGATTCGAAATGGGCCCGACAAAGTCGGAGCGGGCGCGCTAAATTTATGATTTTCAGCGTGGATTACCTAGTATTTTCCTTCATAAGCCCTGAAAATTTGGTTCCGGCGGGGGTCGCCTTTCCGGCATTCCGCCAATTTTCTTAATTTACCCTTTCCGAATTCCGACCCCATGCCGAAACCGACCATCATTCTGGCGTTCGCCGATTACCGCACCGACCGGCAGCAGCACCTGCGCGAGTTGGACGAGGAACAATATGGCATCCTGCAGGCCCTGCGCCCCGCCGTGAAGGCCGGGCTTTGCACCCTGGAAACCATCCCGGGAGCAAATGCCCGCAAGATCGCCGCCGCTTTTCAGGAGGCGGCCGGGCCGGTCGTGGCCTTTCATTTTGCCGGCCATGCCGACGGCTACGGCCTGATGATCGACGACGGCGCTCCCCGCGAAGGTCTGGCGGCCTTCCTCGGCAAACAACAAGATCTCCGCCTGGTCTTTCTCAACGCCTGCGCGACGCAAGGCCATGTCGGCGAACTGCACCGGGCCGGAGTTCCTCTGGTCATCGCCACCTCCAGTGCCATTCTGGACCGGGTGGCGCGCGATCTGGCCGTTTCCTTCTACGAACAACTCTCCAAAGGCAAGAGCCTGCAGTCGGCCTTCAGCGCCTATGAAAGCCGGCACCTCCTCAGCCAGACCCCTTACGACGAACTGATCCGGGAAGACGCCCGCGGATTGCAGTTGCGCGCACAGGAGCCCTTTCCCTGGAAAATGCACGTTCGGGCCGGCGCCGAGGCGGTACTCGACTGGACTCTGGCCGTCGAGGCGGGAAACCCCCTGTTCGGCCTGCCCCCGCTGCCCCAGCGGTATCACTTGCCGGCCGACCCTTTTCGCGGGCTCGAACGCTTTCAGCGCGAACATGCCGCCGTATTCTTCGGCAGAGGCAAGGAGATCCGTATGCTGTACGACAAGATCTCCAATGCCCAACTCAACCCGGTCATCCTTCTTTACGGCCAATCCGGCGTCGGCAAGTCGTCTCTGCTGGAAGCCGGCCTGATCCCGCGGCTCGAAGATCAGTTTCGCGTCCGCTCGCTTCGACGCGATCCGGAAGAGGGCATATCCACGGGATTCAGGGCGCTACTCGACCCCCAAAGCGAGCATGCGTCGCTTCGCGATTCCTGGCAAGCCCAATCGACCGGACGTAAGCCGCTGGTGGTCGTGCTCGATCAGGTGGAAGAAATATTCACCAGGCCCGTATCGGGCGACGAACGCGAACTGCAGTCGCTGGTCGGCCAATTGCGCGATCTCTTCGACGGCTCCTCTCCGGCCCTGCCGGGCAAGCTGCTGCTCTCGTATCGCAAAGAATACCATCCGGAGATCGAAGCCGCCCTGCGCGAAGCGGGAGTGCCTTTTACCAAGGTCTTTCTCGACAAGATCCGCAAGCCCGGTATCGTCGAGGCCGTCACCGGGCTGACCCACAAGCCGCGGCTCGTCGAGCAGTACCAGCTGAGCGTCGAAGACGGACTGGCTGCCATCATCGCCGACGACCTGGAAGACGACGAAGCTTCCGCGATCGCCCCTGTTCTGCAGATCCTGCTCCAGAAAATGTGGCAGGAGGCTACGCAAACCGGCGCGCCGCCGGCCTTCACGATCCAGCAATACCGCCACCTCAAACGACGGGGCATCCTGCTATCGCACTTCCTGCAGGAAAAGCTGGAAGAACTCGGCCGGTGGAACCGCGAAGTGATCGATTCCGGACTCGTGATCGATCTGTTGATGTTTCACACGACGGCCCACAGTACTTCCAATCAACGGCGGATCAGTGAAATACGCGAACGCTACGAACACCGCCTCGACGTTCTGGAGAACCTACTTCAGGAATTTCGCGCAAAATACCTCCTCGTCGACGTGCCCAACCAGCAGGAAGCGGGAGAAGACGCCCTTAGCCTGGCCCACGACATCCTGGCGCCCCTCATCCGCAAGGAATTCGAAGTGTCGGACAAACCCGGCCAAATGGCCGCCCGCATCCTGGCCAACCGCGTACGAGAGTGGCGCGGCAAAGACGAGGAAAAGCCGCTGCTCGACGAAACCAGTCTGGAGATCGTGGAAAAAGGCCGGCCCGGTATGCGCATCTGGTTGGTGGACGAAGCCGAGCTGGTCCGCGAAAGCCAGGAGCACGTGGCCGCCCTGCGCCGCCAGCGCCGCAATGCCCGGATCGGTTTGGGCCTGGCCTCCGTCTTTGTGCTGGTGTTCGCCGCCCTCTTTTTCCTGCAACGAAAACAGACCGCAGAGCGGGCCCTGGCCGCCCGGGCCGACCGCCTCGCCGTCAGCGGACAAACCCTCCGGCCGGTCGACCCCACCCAGGCGCTGGACAGCCTCTACCAGGGCTGGCAATTGCAACCCGACGACGGCCTGAAGGCGCACCTCCTGTACCAGACCTTCCGGGAAAACCTCTTCTACGAGCTGCTCCACCGCGAACCCTCGGCTTTCCTCAACCGGGTGGCCTTCTCGGCGGCGGGCGACCTGGCCGTACTGGCCACCGATGCGCCCGACCGGAAATTGCCGCTCCTCGAACTGGCCACCGACAGCAGCCGCGTCATCACCCGCCTGGAAGGCCCCGATAATCCGAGCTTTGCGCTGACCTTCTCCCCCGACGACCGCTTCGTCCTGGCAGGCTCGACCGACACCCGCGGCTACCTCTGGGAACGACAGCCGTCGCCGACCGCGCTCCTGCGCCACCTGCCCGACACCGCCGCCATCCAGGCCGTGGCTTTCGCACAGACCGGTTCCGA
>JAGQXA010000483.1 GCA_020436865.1 Saprospiraceae bacterium
AACGGCTATTTGCAATACAAGGTCGACCAGCCGGCCCGCCGGCCGGAAAACGCAGCCATCGAAGCCTTCGGCGAAAGCGATCTTCTGAAATCCGAAGTGCTGACGCAGCAGTTCCGGCAGGCCCGCAACCTGGCGCAGCAACTACTCGACGGTTCGCGCCCCCCGGCCGAAGTCTTCGACCTCGACCGGCTTGCCAAGTACTTTGCTATCTGCGACGCCCTGGGCGGCTACCACGGCATCGTGTGGCACAACCAACGCTTCTACTACAATCCGGTGACTAACCTGCTCGAACCCATCGGCTTCGATGGCTTCGGCTTCGAACCGGGCGAACGCTATACCTTTCTCGGCCAGGGGCTCAGCAACCCCGACAAGCTGGATCCAGGCAAGCTCTATTCGGCTTTGTTCTTCGACCGCGCTTTCCTGGAGAAATACCTGCAGTACGTGTACCGCTTCAGCTCGAAAGACTACCTGGCCGATTTCTTTGCGTCGGTGCAGGCCGGCAAGGAAGCCCGGCTCCGGTACCTGCGCACCGAGTTCGCCGACTACCAGTGCAGTGAGCAGGATTTCCTGGAAGAGGCCCAGTACGTACAGGCCCTGCTCTTACCGCAAGGACCCTACAGTCTGCTGGCCTTCCGGAGCACCGGCGGCCAGATCGAGCTCATCAATGCCCATACCATTCCGCTGGAGGTACTGGGCACGAGCTTCCAGGAAGACGCCAAGCCTGAGCTACTACCTGAACCGGTGATCCTTCCTGCCGCGGCGCCGCGCGAGTATCTGCTCCGACAGTATAAACATCCGCTGCACATGTTTCCCGACACCCAGCAGATGCGATCGCTGTCGGAATACGTACTGGCTCAACAAGTACCACCCCCCGGCCGAATCCTGCCGGCCGTGCCCGGCGCCCGTTACGTCCACTATCGCGTGCCCGGCATCGATTCGGCATTTGTGGCTCCGATCTCGGTCTGGCAGAACGACCGGATCGACAGTCCGCGACAGTCTCTGTTCTCACAGGCGACCCTGAACCGCTTCCCCTTCCTGAAAATATCGGAGGGTCTGATATATATCCCGGCCGGCCTGCATCAGGTCGATAGCGACCTGGTCATCCCGGCAGACATGGAAGTTCGCCTCGAGGCCGGCGCCCAACTCGACCTGCGCCGGGGTGCGCGCTTCATCAGCCGATCGCCCGTTTTTGCCTACGGCACCGAAGAGGCGCCGGTGAAGATCTTCTCCGGCGATCGCAGCGGGAGCGTCGCTGTGTTGCAAACCGATCGGGAATCGATCCTCAGCGGCGTGATCTTCGACAACCTGACCAACTTCAACGAGCGCGGCTGGATGGTCACCGGCGCGGTCACCTTTTATGAGGCGGACGTGCGTTTCAACCGCTGCCGTTTCCAGAACAACCATTGCGAGGACGGCCTGAACGTGGTGCGCTCGCAGATCGAACTGGAATTCTGCACGATCGCCAACACGCCTTTCGACGGTCTGGACAGCGATTTTTGCCGGGGCGAGATCCGCCACTGCCGCTTCGAGGCAACCGGCAACGACGGCCTGGACTTTTCCGGCAGCGTGGTCAATGTCAAGGACTGCCATATCGTGGGCAGCCGCGATAAGGGGATCAGCGTCGGCGAACAATCGGATATCATGCTGTTCGATTGCCGGATCGAAGGGGTTCCGATCGCCATGGCCTCGAAAGACCGGTCGATGCTCATGGTCTACTCCGTTGCCTTGCAGGATTGCGAACAAGGCTTCACCGCCTACCAGAAGAAGCCCGAGTACGGCGGAGGGCACATCGTCGTACGCAGCTATTCGGCCGAGAGGGTCGAGCGACTCTACAACATCTCACCGGGATCGAGCCTGCAGATCGACGGGCGGCTGGTAGAGTGAGAGGGGATCCTCGGACCCTGATCTTACACTATTTCGGCGACGACGAAAATACTTCCCGTTACGAAGATCAGATCGTTGGGTCCGGCCGAGCGCCTGGCGGCGGCCAGCGCGCTGCGGACCGAGCGGTAGGCCTTCCCTTGCAGGCCGGCGGCGGCGGCCTTTTCCTGTAAGACATGGGCATCGAGGCCGCGCGGTACGTCGGCTTTGGCGAAATAGTATTTCGCAGAAGCTGGCAGGAGTTGAAAAATGGGTTCGATCTTCTTATCGCTGACCGTGCCGAACACCAGATGCAGACGCGCGTAGTCCAATTGAGCGATGCGTTCCATGGCCAGGCGCAGTCCGGCTTCGTTGTGGGCAGAGTCGACCAGTACTCTTGGCGACTCGCTCAGCAGTTGCCAACGACCCAGAAAATGGGTCTTGCTGCGCAGGTCCTTCCAAGCCGTCCGCAGCGACTGCTCTTCGAGCGGCAAGATCCGGCCGGATTCGGCGAGCAGGTCCAGGGCTGCCAGGGCCGACACGATATTCTCTCCCTGGTAGGGCCCGGCGAGGTTGACCTCCAGGGCCGGAAAGCGCAGTTGGTCCTGCCGGTACGCATTCCACCAGGAGCGGTCGGCGCCTTCCTCCAGAAACTCCAGCCGCCATCGATCCGCGGCATAGGTCAGCGGAGCGGCCATTTGTCGGGCCTTGTCGGCGAAGACCGCCCGGGTTTCTGCCTGTTTCTTACCGATCACCACCGGCACTCCGGGTTTGATGATGCCCGCCTTTTCACCTGCGATCGCCGGCAGGGTGTCGCCCAGAAAATCCTGATGATCGAAGCTGATGTTGGTGATCAGCGACAGCTCGGGCGTGATCACATTGGTCGAGTCGAGCCGACCGCCCAGGCCCGTTTCCACCACGGCCCAGTCGACCTGCTCTTCGGCGAAATACCAGAAGGCCATGCCCACGGTCAGTTCGAAAAAGGAAGGGTGCAGTTCCTCGATGAGCGGTTCGACGAGCCGTACGAAGCGCACGACCTCCTTGCGGGGCATCAGCTGCCCGTCGATCTTGATCCGCTCGCGGAAATCGCGGTAGTGGGGCGAGGTATAGAGCCCGGTGAGGTAGCCGGCCCCTTGCAGCGCCCCTGCCAGAAGGTGAGCGGTCGAGCCCTTGCCATTGGTGCCGGCCAGGTGGATCGAGCGGAAGCGGCGTTCCGGATGGTGCAGAGCGGCGCAAAGTGCCAGGGTGTTGGTCAGGTCTTTCTTGAAAGCCGCCGGACCGATCCGCTGGAACATCGGAAGCTGCCGGTAGAGGAACGACAAGGTCTGCTG
>JAGQXA010000484.1 GCA_020436865.1 Saprospiraceae bacterium
CCGTCGAATGATTGCAGCACGTCGCGGGCCGTTTGCAGGACGTCGACGCCGTTTGCGTCGTTCATCAGGGCGATGGTCAGATCGAGCTTGAGTTTGCGTAGGTTCATGGCTGGGTGGTCTATGGTGGTCGATATAGAAGCTAAACTTTCGTTTGGCGGCTTATGTTGCCGCTTAACTCTTAAGAATAGGTTAAATGCTGTTACCAAAAACGGAAGATGTCGCCGGTTGGTCAATCGGGAACGACTTCTTTCGGTCGCGTCCCACCTATCTATTGCAGATCCGGTAAAAAGGTTACCTGTTTGTACAAAAAACTTAGGCCCTCCCGAAGGGAAGACCTAAGCTTGACTAATAGCAAGTTATGATGGCTAAAATAAATGCCCGTGTTGCTTCCTAATCTACATTATCGTGCAGAAAGGAGTTGTTGTCGTTGATCTCGACCTCCTCGTCGTCGGAGATCGTCCATTTCGACATAGCCGGCTGATTGGAGTGCGGCACGTCGTCGAGTTCGACGCCGCGGCGCATGTAGGCCGGTTCGCTTTCCAGTTCGCTGATCGCGTTCGGATTATTGAGTTTGACGCGGCGGTTGCGCAGGCGCTCGCGGCGACGATTTTCCTCGGCGATGCGGCGTCGGCGTTCTTCCTCCTTGGCCTCCTTGTCTTCGTCCTTCTGATACGGCTCTTCGTAGGAGTACCGGCGGTTATAGCGGTCGATCGTAGCCCGCACGTCGCTGAATTCGAAGGTATTGGCCTCGCTCGTGGCCTCTTCTTCTTCATAGCCAATCTCGGCGATGCGATTCAGGTTCTGGCCCTGTTTTTTTTTCGGATCTTCTTCATCGTCGAGCGACACGACGATCTTCTCGTCCTTCGGTTGTGCAAGAGTAGTTTTTCCGGTGCGCTCGAAGCCCGTGGCGATCACCGTTACGCTGATCTTCTCGCCGAGCGACTCGTCGTAGCAATTACCCCAGATGAGGTCGGTGCCGAAGCCCGCTTCTTCCTGCACAAATTCGGTGATCTCGAAGATCTCGTCCATCGTCACCTCTTTTTTACCGGAGGTGATGTTGAGCAGGATGTGCTGAGCGCCCCGGATGTTGTTATCTTCAAGCAAAGGGGAGTTCAGCGCTTCGTCGACGGCTTTCTTGGCCCGGTTCTCGCCTTCCGCCACGGCGGTGCCCATGATGGCTACGCCGCTATCGCGCATGACGGTGTTGACATCTTCGAAGTCGACGTTGACATAGCCCGGCACGGTAATGATCTCGGCGATGCCCTTGGCGGCCGTGGTCAGGATGTTGTCGGCCTGGGCAAAGGCGTCGGACAATGATAGATTGCCGTGGATCTGGCGCAGCTTGTCGTTGGAGATGATCACCAGAGTATCGACGTGCTTCTTGAGCTCCTCGAGGCCATCGACGCCTTGTTCGGACCGCCGGCGCCCTTCAAAGGTAAAGGGCAGGGTGACGATGCCGACGGTCAGGATGTCCATTTCCTGAGCCGTCTTGGCAATGATGGGGGCCGCGCCCGTACCGGTGCCACCGCCCATACCGGCGGTAACGAACAGCATTTTGCAGCCGTTCGAGAGGTACTGGCGGATCTCTTCGATGCTTTCTTCGCAGGCCAGCTTGCCGATATTCGGCTTGGAGCCGGCGCCGCGGCCTTCGGTGAGGGTCGGACCGAGCTGGATCTTGGTTTTGATCTCGCTGATGTCCATCGCTTGCGCGTCGGTGTTGCAAATTGCGAAGTCGACGCCTACGATGCCTTGTTTGAACATGTGGTTGACGGCATTGCTGCCACCGCCGCCGACGCCGATCACCTTGATAATGGGATTCCCTTCCATGTCGTTGATGAGGTTAAAGATCATAACTGCTATTTTTTCGAGATTTGTGCTTCCCATCCGCCCGCTGCGGGCGGTCGGATGGATTTTTCTACCTTTTTTACCGATCCGGTCGCTTAGAGCGATCGGATCGGATCGTTAAAAGTCCTGGTCAGGTTCGGCTTCGAACCATTCCTTGGTTTTGCGGAATAATTGTTCGTACCAGGCGCTCTTTTCCTCTACCGTTTCTTCGACCAGTTCCGGCTGTTTTTCCGGTTCGGGTTTGCGGTAGCGGACCAGGCCGCTTTCCACGTCGCGGATGCCCTTGAGCAGCAAGCCGATCGCCGTGGAATAGATCGGGCTCGAGAGTTGTTCGGCATAGCCGTGAGCCAGATGTTCTACCGGGATCCCGATGCGGGTCGGAAAGCCCGTATGAAAGGCTGCGAGCTTGTCGATATGGTTGAGCAATGCCCCGCCGCCGGTCAGTACGATGCCGCCGATGAGTTTGCGCTCGAGGCCCGAACGGCGGATCTCCCAAACGACATAGTCGAGGATCTCCTCCACCCGCGCCTGGATGATGCGGGCCAGGTTCTTTTCCGAGATCTCCTTGGGAGGCCTTCCTTTCAGGCCGGGGATGGTGATGATGCGGTTGTCGTAGACCTCTTCGGCCAGGGCGGCGCCGAAGCGCACCTTGAGCTTTTCGGCCTGCTGGATCATGACCGTGCAGCCTTCTTTGATATCCTTGGTAATGACGTTGCCGCCAAAGGGTACGACGGCCGTATGCCGAATGATCCCGTCCTGGAAGAGCGTGATGTCGGTCGTGCCGCCCCCGATGTCGACCAGCGCCACGCCCGCCTCCTTTTCCTCTTCGCTCAGCACCGAGGCTGCCGAAGCGATGGGTTCGAGGGTCATGTTGGCCACGCGCAGACCGGCGCGTTCGACGCAGCGGTGAATGTTATTCGACGCGCTGATCTGACCGGTGATAATGTGGAAATTGGCTTCCAGGCGGATACCCGACATGCCGATCGGGTCGAGAATGCCCTGTTCGTTATCGACCGTATATTCCTGCGGAATGACGTGCAGGATCTTATCGCCCGGCGGCAGCACGAGTTTGTGCATATCGCTGATCAGACGCTCGATGTCGCGCGGGCCGATCTCGGTATGGTCGTTGTCGCGCGTCAGCATGCCCCGGTGTTGCAGGCTCTTGATGTGCTGCCCGGCGATGCCGACATGCACGAACTCGAACTTGCGTCCGGCCATGCGCTCGGCGGCGGCAATGGCCTCCGAAATGGCGGTGACGGTCTTTTCAATATTGGAAACCACCCCGCGCAATACGCCCTTGCTTTCCACCTTGCCGTGCCCGATGATCTCGAGGCGGCCGTGTTCGTTCTTGCGGCCGGCAACGGCGCAGACCTTTGTCGTGCCGATATCGAGCGCCACCACCAGATTGTTGTTTACATTCGCGTCCATCATAACGATCGTTTTAGAGTTTTTCCGGAATCGATAACTTGCTTTATTACCATTTTTCACAGACGACCTGGCCCCGGTAGGACAGATTGACCGTTTTGTATTCGCGCCATCCGGCATAGGGAACGGCGTGTTCGTAAAACAGGCGCAAGCGCCTGAACTTATCGTCGACATCTTTGAACGGCCCGAAAACGATCCGCTGGTTGCCCAGTTTGGGGATCAGCACGAAGGAGCCGTTCTGCAGGTGGATCTCTTCGACCATCACTTTCCACAGCGGGTCTTCGCGGACCAGCCGGGCGAGTTCGAACAGATCTTTCAAGAGGTACTGTTCGCGTTCCAGGAAATCGGGCACATGCGGCGGGATATTCCCGGTAGCCACCAGTACCCGGGCCGAAAAATGCCTCGAGAGCGGAAGCCGGTTCCCCTGTTCGTCGAGGTAGTAGTTCAATCCGTTCCGATCGATGATGCGCAGCACCGGTTCGCGCTGCAACACTTCGATCTTGATCACGTTGCCGGCGGTGACATACACATCGGCATCGAGGATGAAGGGATCGGCTTCGAGTACCCGCTCGACCCGTTCGACGTCGAGAATGGCCAGTTGCTGCCCTTCCAGATTAAAGCCGAAGCTCCGTTCGATCGTGGTGTGGATGTCGGCGCTGTCGATCAGGAAATACCCGTCGGCCAAAGGCTCGATCGCGATCCGCACCGCTTTCACGTCGCTGACCTGCTTCTGCTCTACGGCGGAAATGACGACGATCGCCCCGATAAAAAAGAGGGCTATGTAGCTGATCCGCCTGAGCGATTGTATGAGTTCCTGATTGTTCATCATGGCTTACGGTTTCGTCCGTTGCAACCAGTTCTGAATGGGTTCGACCAGCGTATCGATATTACCGGCTCCCATCGTCAATAAGACATCCAGTTCGAGTCGGCCCAGGGCATCCGGCAATTCGGCCAGCTGCCAAAGGCGTTTATTCGGGTTTTTCATTTCTTTCAACAAGGCCGCCGAGTCGATGCCGGGTATCGGCTCTTCCCGGGCGGGATAGATCTCCAGCAGAACGGGTTCGTCGAGCCGGTCCAGGGCTGCGGCGAACTCCGTCAGGAAGTCGCGCGTGCGGCTGTACAGATGCGGCTGGAATATCCCGGTCAGCTTTCTACCGGGGAAGAGTTCCCGCGCCGCGCCGATCACGGCGGTCAATTCCGTCGGATGATGGGCATAGTCGTCGATATACACCCGCTGATCATCCTGATAAATGCGTTCGAAGCGCCGTTGCACTCCGGAAAAAGCGGCCAGCGCCCTGCGCGCTGCGGTTTCGGTCAGACCCACCTGCAGGGCTAAAGCCAGCGCGGCCGTGGCATTCTCTACATTGTGCCGCCCTGGGGCGCCCAACTGCAGGTCTTTCCAGTACAGATCCGGCCCGTGAAAGTCGAACCGAAAGTACCCATCCTGCACATGCACCCGGGTCGAGCGGTAATCGCCTTCTTCCAGCCCGTAGGTCGTTACCGGGGGCAGATCGGCGAAAGCATCTTTCAGATCGTGGCGCACAAACAGGCGTCCTCCCGGCTTCACCTGCCGGGCAAAGGCCCGGAACCCCTCCTGCATCAGTCGCTGCCGGTCGCCATAGATGTCGAGGTGATCGGGATCGGTCGACAACACGACGGCCATTTCCGGCTGCAGATGAAGGAAGGAGCGATCGTATTCGTCGGCTTCCACGACCACCCAATCCGACCGGCCGCTGAGGTAATTGGTGCCGAAATTACCGGCTATACCTCCGAGGAAGGCGGTGCAATCCACTCCCGCCTCCCGCAGCAGGAAACTGAGGAGGGAGGTCGTGGTGGTCTTACCGTGGGTACCGGCCACCGCCAACGTACGGCTGTGGCGACTGATCAGTCCCAGCACCTCGGCCCGCTTCAGGACCGGAAAACCCTCGC
>JAGQXA010000485.1 GCA_020436865.1 Saprospiraceae bacterium
CCTACTTCAGTACCGACGAGATCGTCGGGATGGTCAATCGACTCAGCCTGGGCTTGTTGGAAAGGGGGCTGCAAGCCGGCGACAAGGTGGGCCTCGTCACCTACCGCAACCGGCCGGAATGGATCGTCGTCGATCTGGCCTTGCTCCAACTCGGCCTGATCAACGTGCCGGTCTACCCCACCATTAGCCCTTCCGAATACGAATACATCTTCAACGACGCCGAGATCAAACTCTGCTTCTGCGGCGCCGACGATCTGGTGGAAAAGGTCCGGACCGCGCAAAAGAACGTGCCCAGCCTGCAGGAGATCTTTGCTTTCGACACCGGCTACGACGCCCCTCTGTGGAAGGAACTCTTCCGCGACGGCCCGCTCGACGCCGTCCGGGCCCGCATGGACGCCGTACAGCCCTCCGACCTGGCCACGCTCATCTACACCTCGGGCACCACGGGCAACCCCAAAGGGGTCATGCTGTCGCACGAAAATATCGTCAGCAACATCCTGGCGGTACAGAAGGTGATCCCCATCAAAGCGAACGACCGCATCCTCAGCTTTCTGCCGCTCTGCCACATCTTCGAACGGGCAGCTTCCTATGCGTTTATGTACAATGGTGTCAGCGTGTCGTTTACAGGCACCGACAACCTCGGCGGCGAAGAGGGCGATCTGCAGGCAATAAGACCCCACTTTTTCACCTCTGTACCTCGACTGCTGGAAAAGGTCTACGAAAAGATCTACAACAAGGGCCTGGAGTTGAGCGGCCCCAAACGGGCGCTGTTCTTCTGGGCGCTGCGGCTGACCGAAGACTTCGATTTTCAGAAGAAACACACCGGTTGGGCCGCTTTACAGCGCCGGATCGCCGATAAGCTGATCTTCAGTAAGTGGCGGGCGGCATTAGGCGGCGAAGTGCGAGGCATCCTTACCGGCGCAGCCCCCTGCCCGCGCAAGATGATCCAGGTATTCTCCGCTGCCGGCATACCCATCCGCGAGGCCTATGGTCTGACCGAGGCATCGCCGGGGCTGACCTTCAATCGCTATCCGCCAGGAGAGGCCTTTCTCGGTACAGTCGGCTCGGCACTCGAAGGCGTCGAACTGCGCATCGACAATAGCGAAGGCTTCTACGACGAGGGCGAAGGCGAGATCCTGGCCGCCGGCCCCAACATCATGATGGGCTACTACCACAAACCCGCCGAAACTGCCGAGGCGATCGTCGTAGAGGACGGCAAGCGCTGGCTGCGCACCGGCGATGTCGGGCGTCTGGTCGACGGCCCCGGCGGGCTGCAGTATCTCCAGATCACCGACCGCAAGAAAGAGTTGCTGAAGACCTCGGGCGGTAAATATGTGGCTCCCTCCCATATCGAAAACACCCTCAAGGAAGACTTTCTGATCGAACAGGTGATGGTCGTAGGCGAACAGCGCAAGTTCGTATCGGCCCTCATCGTGCCGGCCGAGGAAGCGCTGCGGGAGTGGTGTGAATACAAAGAGATCGGTTGGTCAGGCCTGGCACAGGCCGTCAACGACCCGCAGGTGATCGACAAATACCAACGAATTGTAGATCGCTTCAACCCGCGCTTCAACAAGGTCGAACAGATCAAAAAATTCACCTTGATCCCCCATGAATGGACGCCCACCAAGCCCCAGGGCGACGAAGCCGAGCTAACCCCGACCATGAAACTCAAACGCCGGGTCATTCTTCGAAAATATGCCGAACAGATCGAAGAGCTTTATCAGTGACCCACAAATCTTTCTATTTTTGCGGGCATGGAAAACAGACAACTTATCGAATGCGTGCCCAACTTTAGCGAAGGGCGCGATATGCAGATCATCAAACAGATCACCGATGTGATCGAAGGCGTCGAAGGCGTGAAATTGCTCGACGTCGATCCCGGCAAAGCAACCAATCGCACCGTCGTCACCTTCGTCGGCGAACCCCAACCAGTCATCGAAGCGGCCTTTCTGGCGATCAAGAAAGCCGGAGAGGTCATCGATATGCGCAAGCATAAAGGCGAACACCCGCGTATGGGCGCCACCGATGTTTGCCCGCTGGTCCCGGTCGCCAACATCAGCATGGAAGAGGTGGTCGATTACGCACGCCAACTGGCGGAGCGGGCCGGACGCGAACTCGACATTCCCTTTTTCCTGTATGAAAATGCAGCTACCCGCCCCGAACGACGCAACCTGGCCACCGTCCGCGCCGGCGAATACGAGGCCCTCCCGGAAAAGCTCAAGAAACCGGAGTGGAAGCCCGACTACGGCCCTGCCCAGTTTAACGCCCGGGCCGGCGCAACGGCCATCGGCGCACGCGACTTCCTCATCGCCTACAACGTCAACCTCAACACCACCTCCGTGCGGCGCGCCAATTCCGTGGCCTTCGACGTGCGCGAGCAGGGCCGCGTAAAGCGCAAAAGCGATTCGCTGACCGGCGAGGTCGAAAAAGACGCCAAGGGAAATCCCGTCCGCATCCCAGGCGCCTGTAAAGCCGTGAAAGGGATCGGCTGGTACATCGAGGAATACGGCATCGCCCAAATCTCCATGAACCTGACCAACATCAACGTCTCGCCCCTGCATACCGTCTTCGAAGAGTGCTGCAAGAGTGCCGAAAGCCGGGGACTGCGCGTTACGGGCTCCGAACTGGTCGGTCTCGTACCCAAGCGGGTGCTGATCGACGCGGGCCGGCATTTTCTGCAAAAGCAACGCCGGTCGGTCGGCGTATCCGAAGAGGAACTCCTCAAGATTGCCGTGCGCTCGCTGGGACTCGACGAACTCGGCCCCTTCGACCCCCGCAAGAAGGTGATCGAGTACGTACTGGAAGACGCCCAGGCCAACCCCTTGCTAAAAATGGACCTCCGCGCCTTCGCCAACGAAACTGCCTCGGAGAGCATGGCGCCGGGCGGCGGCTCGATCTCGGCCTACGTCGGCGCCCTCGGCGCGTCGCTGGCGACGATGGTTGCCAATCTCTCCTCGCACCGCCGGACCTGGGACCATCGCTGGGAAGAGTTCGGCGAATGGGCCGATCGCGGCCAACGCATCAAGGACGCCCTTTTGGGGCTGGTCGACGAAGACACCCGCTCCTTCAACGCCATCATCGACGCCATTCGACTACCTAAAGCCTCGGCCGAGGAAAAGGCCGCCCGCCACCAGGCCATTCAGGATGCCACCCGCTACGCCATCGAGGTGCCTTTCCAGGTGATCGAGTGGTCGGTCAAAGCCATGGAACTTGCCAGGGCCATGACCGA